>NZ_JAFIRA010000034.1 GCF_022848905.1 Thermostichus vulcanus str. 'Rupite' | reverse complement strand
TTGGTCAGTTTTTCGGCAGAGGCGATTCACCCTCACGATCTGTCAACGTTACTAGATGAGCATGGCATTGCCATCCGGGCCGGCCACCACTGCACGCAGCCGTTGCATCGCTACTTGAAGGTGCAATCGACAGCACGGGCTAGCGTTTATCTTTACAACACTTTGGCGGAAGTAGATCGCTTCTTGGAGGTTTTGGCGGAGGCGGTGGAGTTTTTCAGTGTGGCTTTAAGTTGAGGAGTTGTCTCTAGATCCTAGATCAAGGCCAGTCAAGGCCAGGGCAAATCAGAACCAAGGCGCTGCGTCCGTGCTAGGTGACCAGTGTTGGAGCACGATGACCCTCTGGGTCGTGCGGAGGACGAGAGACGTTGGCAAAGCCTGTTGGACGCTAGCGCGACCGCTAGTCACCTAGCACAGGGTCAATCCCTTTCGCGCCAGCGGTGCGGAGCACGCTAGCCCTTTTGAAATCGATTATGGAAACTACCGTTGGTGTCGCAAACCCGCGTTCACTTCAGGGGTGGCGCAGCCTGCTGTAGGCATTGTTGCTACGCAACGCTAATGCTACGCGACACGCGACTGCGGAGCATTAAAGGGCTGTAGCTCGAGTATTGAGTGTCCTCCAGCAAGGGATCCAGTTTGATCTTGATCTAGTGATCTAGTCTTCTCCTTCTAGCTTCTAGTGACCACCCATCTTGTGGCCAATTTCCTTGAGATCCGCACTACCGATGGGGCTCTCGTAGACAAATTGACCTCCCGCCATCACCACCAATCGGTCGGAAAGTTTGAGCAGTTCATCTAGATCCTCGCTAATCAGCAAAACAGCCACCCCCCGGTTACGGGCATCCACAATTTGGGAGTGAATGTAATCCACTGCCGCAAAATCTAGGCCAAAACAAGGGTTGGCAGCGATCAAAATTTGCGGATCCCCAGATAGTTCCCGCGCCAGAACTGCCCGCTGCACATTGCCCCCCGACAAGTGGCCAATCGGGGTTTGGGCTGTAGGCGTCTTCACCTTAAATTGCCCGATCAAGGCCCGGGCAGAGCGCCAAATTTCTTGCCAGATCAACATCCAGCCTTTCGCCATCGGATCCCGGTCGTAACAGCGCAAAGCCAGGTTCTCCCCAACGCTCATATTGGGGATGGAGGCATTTCTCAAAGGTTCCTCCGGCAGGCAGCAAACCCGATGACGCACCATTTCTGCACGAGTTGCCGTATACAGTTGTCCATTCACCTTGATCTGGCCCCCCGTTGCCATCCGCTGCCCTGCCAAAACCTCCATCAGTTCCCGTTGGCCGTTGCCGGAGACCCCCGCAATCCCGACGATCTCACCGCCATGGACAGTTAGGGTCACCCCCCGTACAGCGGGCAAGCCATTGTCTTTATCGGCATGGATCCCTTCAATTTGCAGCAGAGGGGATCCCGTTTCGCTCAGAGCTTTCTCCAGTTGCACCTGCACCCGTTGCTGACCCAGCATCATCTCAGCCATCTCTGCCGTCGATAGATCCTTCACCTCACCATGGCCAGCCAATTTTCCACGCCGTAACACCGTCACCTCATCGGCAAAGGCATTCACCTCCCGAAACTTGTGGGTGATCAGCAATACACTCAACTCCCCAGCTTCTACGGAGCGGCGTACCAACCCCAGCACTTCATCCGCTTCTTCTGGGGTTAAGACCGACGTCGGTTCATCCAAAATCAGGATCTTGGTATTCAGGTAAAGCTGCTTCAGAATTTCAACTTTTTGCTTTTCCCCTGCCGCCAAATCGGAAATAGAGGCCCGTAAATTCACCTGAAATGGAGCGGTTTCCATGAAGGCAGCCAGTTTTTCCTGCTCCTCCTTCCAATTGATCACCAAAGGCAAATCCGGACGAGCCAGCACCAAATTTTCTGCCACGGTCATAGCAGGAACAGAGGTGAAATGTTGGTACACCATGCCAATGCCGTAGTGGTAAGCATCCCGTGGGCTATGGATGGCACGAGCCCGTTTACCAATACAGATATCGCCAGAGTCGGCATGATAAAAGCCCATGATGCACTTCACCAGCGTGCTTTTGCCAGCCCCGTTTTCTCCCAGCAAGGCATGAAAGGATCCCGGCCTTAGCTTCATGGAAACGTGGTCTAGGGCCAACAGGGATCCAAATCGTTTGGTAATGTTAACAGCTTCTAGTTCTGGAGGAGCTTCTCGTGTCGTGGAGACTTGGGATTGGGCAGTGGTGGTCATGGATGGAAAGATCTCCTGAATGGATGGTTTTGTCTATACATAAAGAGGAGTTCAATCGTGTCTCCCTCGCTAATGCAACCCGGCAAAATTAGGAACATAGAGGGTGTACCCTCCTTCTTCACTGGGCTCCAGAACAACCTTGAGCTTCATCCCTCAACTCCCTCTAGTGTCTCGATCAAAGCAGCGGAACTGGCGACTGCCCCGAAAACACCGCCTTGCATCTGGATCATTTTCAGAGCGGCGAGATAATTTCCGTAGTCTGTGGCACCTGTGCAATCGGACAGCAACAAACATTCATAACCACGGTCGTTGGCATCCCGCAGGGTGGTGTGGACACAGACATCGGTGGTAATCCCGGTCAGAATCAGGTTCTGGATGCCTTTGCGCCTTAGGATCAAGTCCAAATCAGTGGCGTAGAAGGACCCTTTGCCCGGCTTGTCGATGATCACCTCGCCTGGCAGGGGTGCCAATTCGGGGATGATCTCCCAACCGGGTTCCCCCCGCACCAAGATCCGCCCACAAGGCCCGGGATCCCCAATGCCTGCCCCAATGCGTTGACTGCGCCAGCGTTTGTTTTCTGGCAAGTCCGAAAGATCGGGACGATGGCCCTCGCGGGTATGCAAAATCAAAAAGCCCTTGGTACGCATCACCGCCAAAACGCGACGAATCGGCTCGATGGGGGCGCGGGTGAGGGAGAGGTCGTAGCCCATTTTGTCCACGTAGCCGCCAACACCGCAGAAATCCGTCTGCATATCGATGATGATCAGGGCGGTGTTTTCAGGCCGCAAGTCGCCATTGTAGGGATAGGGGTAGGGTTCTGCTGCAACGTAGGATCCCATGGCACCTCTAGCGAAAAATAGGTTATCGAAGAACGGATCATCCGGTCGATCATCTTTGGGTGATATGACTCTAGGGCTACCGAGCAGGTCTGGCAAGCTGAATGGGGGTGGCGACCTCCGGCAGAACAATAAGACCTGCCAAGATAAAGCAAAGTTTGCCATCTTTATCTTTGGGCTTGTGTCTCCTCCGATTCAGTTCACCGCAGAACCTTGGTCGCACACCTACAGCGAAATTATCGATGTGCGTTCTCCCGCCGAGTTTGCGGAGGATCATTGGCCCGGGGCGATTAATTTGCCGGTTTTACAGGATGCAGAACGGGCGGAGGTGGGAACGCTCTACAAGCAGGTGGATCCCTTCACAGCCCGCAAACGGGGGGCCAGCTTGGTGGCCCAAAACATTAGCCGCCATTTGCAAACCCATTTTGCGGATAAAGATCGTGACTATCGTCCCCTAATCTATTGCTGGCGAGGCGGACAACGATCCGGCAGTTTGGCTTTGGTGCTGTCTCAGGTGGGCTGGCTGGTCACGGTTCTGGAAGGCGGATACAAGACCTACCGAGCTTGGGTGCGCAGACAACTTCAGACCCTACCGCAACAGTTTACTTACCGGGTTTTGTGTGGGGCAACGGGAAGCGGCAAAACCCAGTTGCTCCATCAGCTGCAGGTGCAGGGGGCACAGGTTCTGGACTTAGAGGGGCTAGCACGGCATCGGGGATCCCTGTTGGGGGCAGAGTGGCAGTTGCCGCAACCCAGTCAGAAGGGGTTTGAGAGCCGGTTGCTGCAAGCTTTTCTCAGCTGGGATCCCACCAAGTGGGTGTGGGTGGAATCGGAGAGTGCCAAGGTGGGCCAGTTGCATTTGCCACCCGCTCTTTGGCAAGCTCTGACGGAGGCCGACTGTATAGAAGTGCAGTTGCCCCTGCAGGAACGGGTGCAAGGGATTATTGCCCATTACCCCCATTGGATTGCCCATCCGCAGGCGTTGAAGCAGAAGTTATGGCCCCTCAAGGCTCGCTATGGCCAAGCCTGTTTGCAGTGGTGGTTTGAACTGATTGATGCCCAAAACTGGTCGGTATTGGTGCAGGAGCTGTTGGAGCAGCACTATGATCCCACCTATCGGCATGGGTTGCAGCGGTATTTTAATCGCATCCGCACCCGGATTGAGCTGCCCAACCTCTCAGAGGACAGCTTGAAAGAGGCCGCCAGACAGCTCTTAACCGATTCATCCCTGGCTAGGTCAGCACAATAAACTCCAGAGCCCGCAGCACCTCGAACCAATCGGAAACCTGCAGGTGAACCGTAGCATCCGCAACCAACTGGCAACCGGGATAAAAAGACTTGCGATAGGCGCGGGAAGGCTCTTTGTAGTCCACCTCCAGAAGAAAGTGCTCCGGCAGGGGGCGAGGCCGATACTCCTTAAGGCGCCGCAGGGATCCCTCCACCCCTTCTCGGATGGCTTGTAGAGTGCGCTGCGGATGCTGGGCGATCACCGATTGACCGATTCCTTTGTGGGTAATCACCGTTTGAATGGTGGGATCATAAGCCTTCGCTTCCGCACACAAGTCCGCATCCCCGGCCAGAAAAACCACCGGGATCCCTTCGTGGGCGGCGGTGAAGCTGACCAGATGGAACTCAGAAATGCGTTGGCCATTCAATCGGATTTGGCTGACTTCAGTGGTGTAGGTGTGGGCAAGGGGGTTAGCACCGGAGCCGGCGGGGGAATGGTAGCCAATCAGGATCAAGGCATCATAACTGCGATCCAACTCCTGCACCATGCAGTAGGGGTGCCCGCTCCAGCCCCGGATCAGCTGTACCGGTTCGGGGAGTCGGTCCGGGATGAGATTACGCCCAGAATCGTGAGCATCTTTGACGGTGATATGGGTGGCTCCGGCAGCCAGGGATCCCTCGCAAGCGGCAATCACCTCGCGGGTCATTTGCTCTCGAAACAGCTCATAACCGGGTTGGCCAATGGTGGCTTCATCCCAATGGTCGATTCCGGTGATCCCTTCGATGTCGGCGCTGATATAAACTTTCATTCCTCTTTCATTCCTAAAGAATACCTATCGGCAGTATCGAAAAAATTGATGCCTGCTCCCAAGGCCGCTTGAAAAAAGGGGCAGCTCTCCGCTTCCATCAGCACCCAATCCCGCCCCTGTTTGTTGCCATCAGTCATGGTGCCCAAGCATCGTCGGTCGCACAAGCGTTGCGGAGCAACAAAGACTTTCAAGCCCGTTTTGCCCAGATTGATAGATTGCATGGGATCCCGTCAGAAGGAGCACTGGCCCCTGAGGGAGCCTGGTGATACTGTAGCGATCTTCTGAAACTGGATGGCAGGGGATCCCCTGAGGAGCGAGAGGAATGATACCTTGGGTAAAAGTTGGGATCCGAACCGGAGCAATCAAGATGCTGAAATGCACCACCCGCCACGTCCATATCTTTGCTGGTGAGGTCACTGCCAACAACGACTTTTTGCCCCGAGAAGACCTGTTTACCTTGGATGTTGACCCGGACAACGAGCTGGTCTGGAATGATGCCGCTCTGCAGAAGGTGTATGCCCGCTTTGAGGAGTTGGTGGCTGCTTACCAAGGAAGGGACTTGACGGAGTACAACATGCGCCGCATTGGGTCGGATCTGGAGCACTTCATTCGCTCTCTGCTCAAACAAGGGGAGATCGCCTACAACCTTCAGGGCCGTACCCCGAACTTCAGCATGGGCTTCCCTCAGATTCCGGCGGAAGAGATTGTCGGCCAGTACATTCCCAAAGGCTAGTGTCTTGTTAGTGTTTTGAGTGTGACTCATTCAATTGGATCCTGTCTGCACTTATCGCTGGAGCACTTTTCCCATGTCTGGAGAACCTACCCCCGAAACCTCGGTGCCTGAAGAGGCCACAGCCAAGAAGCCCCCTCGATCCAAAGCGGCTGCCCCTGAGTCTGATGCTGCTGAAGCGCCTGCAAAAGCGGCGGGTAAGAAAGCCGCCAAGGCCAAAGAAGAAAAACCCTTTGAGCAAGAAATCACCGAGGATGTGATCCCAGCTGCCATCGCTGCCTTTCAAAAACGGGGCGTGACCGATCTACAACTGCGCCTCGAGGGGAAAACGCTGCTTGGCTCCTTTGCGGGCGGGAAAAAGCAATTTAGCGTGTTGTTTGCCGAGGGATCCCTGAACGGTCGGAAGTTCTTTCGCTGTACCACCGAGGGATCCCCGGCCAGCACCATTGAGTCTTTTATGATTGATGAGCGGCGGGTGGATGTCAATCTACTGGTGTTTTACTTGGTCCAGCGGCTTTATGCCCAACAGTGGTATTGAAGTCAGGAGAGAGGGCTGCTGTAGGAAAGCGAAGGGTTCTAGAGTTCCCAGAATTCCTGACTGAGGTAACGGCAGCTTGTCTGAAATACATATTGAAATCATATTGAAATCAGATTAAGTATAATCCCTTATCCTCTGAGCTTGCAGGCAAGAACCGGTAGGGATCCCTTTCATCAAGACTTTCACAAAGCTTGGCGAATGCTTGCAAACTCTCTAGCCGCTCGGTGAGTTCACTCAGTTGATCCAGATACTCCGCAATACCGACTTGAGTCAGATACCAGGATTTATCCAGGTCGCGGAAATAGGACATTTGAAACTCGACGTCAAGATCACTTTTTCTTCGGTAAAGTTGCTCAGGAGTGAGAGACTGATCGACGGGTGAAAGACGGGCAATACGCCGAATACGTTCAGTAGAAATGTAAGGAGCAAATCGGGGGGCATCGTAAGTGTAGGCGGTTTTGAGACGGGGGCGATCGTCTGGAAGAAGAGCCTCACACCACTTTTGGGACAGTTGACGAAACCGGGGAACTTCTGAATTAAGGATAGCAGTGGAATCTTTGACAAAACCGTGTTTGATGAGCAGCTGCGACTCGGTAGCCAGAGAAACGGCCCAACCCTTGAGAGCAATATCACCCAGAAGGAGGTATCGGGCTTGCCGCTGGGTAGGGATTTGATGAGCCTGATCGACAAAAAAGACGCGAGCTTCAGTTAAAGCCTTGAGGGCATCCCGAGGAGAAGAATCAGGAAAGCGGGCTAGGCTGGCAAGCTCGGCCTGAAGTTTGGCAAGGTTTTGGATGAAGATGGCGCGATGGAGTTCAGAGATGGCATCCAAAATTTCGGTTCGGCTTTGCTCCGCTAGAACTTTCAAGTAGGCCAACTGACCAGAGAGAGTATCCAGTCTAGATTCGATGTCTCGGATCCCGGCTTCAACAGTGTTTTTGAGATCGATAATAGCATTTTGTAGCTGATTCATGCGGAAGTGCATGTAAGTGAAGCCAATGATGCTAACTCCTAGGTTGAGAGCGCTGGCCCCAGCAGCAATCTGAGACATACCCATGGCAGAACTGGACAAAAGACCAGGGATTTGCGGGTTAACCTGACGCCCAAGGACATTAATGATTGGATTTGCTCCACCTAAAATAGGAGTATCCGGGCTGTGCATCAGCGCTTCTGTCAGGCCAGGTGACTCAGTTAAGTGTTTAACAATACGTCCACTGCTGGCTTCCCGAATCACACCACCGTAACGAACCAAGGATCCATCGAGAAGTCCCTTGACAATGGGAGCTGAAGCAGAGAGCAGAGTAGGGATAAGCACAAGACAAGCTCCTAAACCTTAAACCAACTTGTAAAAACCTTTATGCTCAAAAGAAGCAGGCAGTAATGGGGGAGAGACCCCTACAATCCTCGCCCTACCAGCTAGCTGCATGAAAGCATCTAGTTTATCTAGAAGATCTACCCCTTTATCCAATCCTCTATCTAACTTAGAAGAGATGTCTTTGTCTACTTCAAGAGCTATCAGATGAAAAGCATACTCATCACTTGGATCTGCTTTTTGGATGTTCCTACCCTTAATTAGATCCATAAAGTTGTTTGTATTAAATGACTGACTTGATCCTTTCCACATATATTTTGAGCACTGGAAAAGTTTCTTACAAGAATCCTCATCTAATGGTTTACCTATTGGGATAGAGCTGATACTTTCGATTTCGGAAGTTCTGAACGCTAGCACTAAGAACGTAGAGCCTTTTTGAGGAGCTGACCTAGTTTCCTGGTTCCCCCCCTGAAGTTCGCCAAGCTGCTCAGCAAGCCAAACTCCTACCCCAGCACCAGCAGCAGCACCTATCGGTCCCCCTATCAATGCACCTAGCAAACCACCAGCAGCGGCAGCTCCCCCAACCCTAATGACTTGGTCTTGATTCTCTCCTGGCATTTTCTCATCTCCCTACCGCAGATAATGATTCCAACGCTTCCTCAATCCATTTCTTCCTTTCTTCTAGAGAATCGATGATAATCGTTTTTATGTCTGTTTGTGCATTGAGTTCTTGCCTTTGTTTGTCCAGCTCGTTGAGAGCCAAGTTAATGGTTCTCTCATGGGATTCCTGGATAACTTCCTTTGCTTTACTAACATAGTCGATCAGCCATTTCTTCAGAGCATTCCACAACTCCTTCTTGCCAAGATTTATCCCCTCCGACCACTGGCTAGCCATTACATCGAAGCTTGGGACACTCAATCGCTGATAGTTTCTTGTGCCGATAATAACTTCCTTATAGTCGACCCCTCCCCAGCAGGATCTTCGTTTGGTTTTTTTTTGTCTTTATGGGTTCTGTTTCTTCCTCCACAGTTAGAGGATCTGGGAAAACAAAAACCTCATCTTCTGGGAGAGTCAAAGGGTGGCTCTCAGTGTAAACCTTAATGTCATTAACAATCGCTTGGCTAATAGATAAAGAATCTGGGGAGTCTTTATAAATGTTAATTAGGCCTTCAACGAGCTGTGAGATCAAGGAGTTGCCAAACGACACAAAGGTTTTCGCCTTGGCTTGCAGTAGAAATTCAGCCCTGCATGTGAGCGCTTGCCTGACTGATTGATACAAGGCCCGAGTTACAAATTCAGCATTCTCTATTTTTTTGTGCTTTTGGCCATCAGACGCCTCAGTCTCGATCCGGATTGTAAAGTTATCTGCGCCTCGCTCAAAATCACTAAAAACTCTGATGGCCAGATCGCAGCATCTAGCCACACGATTTGCCAAATGCCCAGGTACAACCTTTGAGAGAGAATCTTCCAGTTCGTAAATCCCAATCTCTCCCCTGAGTGCTCCACGAATAGGTAGAATGACCTGCAGTGTAAGATCCTTTGCCCGATCCTCTAGGAAATCAGAGAAGGCTGGAAACCCTGTCCATCCTTTTTCTTTCGCCTTCTTTTCGATCTTTAAGTTATCCTCAGGACTTCCATCACTTTTGGAAATTTGTTCTTCTAGATCTGAGATGTCATCAACAAATTTTGCAACAAGCTTTTCTGCCTCTGCTTTACAGCTCTCTTGTCTTTGCTGAATATAGCGCTGCTGCCTGTCCACCTCTTCAATGGTCTCAATCCGTCTTGCTTCTATTACAATATCCATCGAGGCAACAAAATCTTTGGCTGTGTTGACTACTTGAAATAATGCCGGTGTTATTACGGCTGCTGGGAAGGCAGATCTAACCCTTTCTCGTAAGGCATTCCATAGTGTTCCTCCGCCACTCCAATCTAATGCATACATTAGAACTTTCTTGACATCCTCATCACTGATATCTAGGCCTTCCTCAATATCTTGCTCTAAATCATGTAGCCAGCTTCTCAGGATTCTATCCCCACTCGTGGAAGTTTTGATTAACTTGGCACAGTCCTTAAAAAGAGAGTCAAGCATCCGTTTTCGGACACCGGGATCTACATCTGAAGATTGAAATGAATTGGCTCCCCATGCACACTGAGCGTAGAAAAGCATCAGAGCGCTCAGCGGAACAACATGGGGCTGATCAGGAAGCTCTAGGACATTTTGGATCTCGCGCTGCAATTCTTCGATACGCTCCTCCAGAGGCTTATCCTGCTGAGTTCGCAAGTCCACCCTGTTGAGCAAAAAGAGGATTTGGTCGGTTCGGCCCCCTAAATACTCCACTACATTTTTGAGTTCTTTTAACAGAGAAGCTCGATGCTGATCATCGACTTGAGTGTAATCCAGAGAAACAATACTAAAACATTTGCTTACTTGCTCTTGGATAACCCGTAGGTTACTCCTGTCCTGAATTGATTTTAATCCCGGCAAATCATAAATCTCGACACCCACCTCCTTCGGCAAATTCAGCAAAGATGGATCCCTGACTGGCAGAATCGGGCAATAAACATCTACTTCTGGCACCATTGCTTCAACATTATTTTTCTTCTTTTTGCGCTCTTGATGGTAAGCACCCATGACATGCTCTACCTTGCTGTATATCTCCTGGTCACTCAGACCCTCCCACATTCCGGTTTCCCATGTGGATCCCTCGGTTTCGTGGATCACCAGCTTGGTTTCCTCGCTGTGCTTAACGCGCAGGATCCCGGCACTCATCTCTTGAGCTTCGATTGGGGCTATCTGCCTGCCGATCAGGGCATTGACAATGGTGGACTTGCCGGACGAAGTAGTACCGATGGTGGCAATGCGGAAGGAAGGGTTCTCTAGGCGAGCGACGGCCTCCTCGTAATCAACGCGGAATTTTTCCAATTTCTCTAGGATGAGTGGATCCCCAATCGTGTCTTGATACTCGTTGGGGATCCCCTTGACAGCGTTACCCAGCTGAAAAAGCAGCTCGCGGCTTGTTTGTAAGACCTGTGAGGGATGCATTGGGGGGAACCTCCCTGTTCAGCCAAATTAAAAGCAAATTTCCTTAAACCCTACCATAAACAGCATAGGAGTCGTGTAGTCTTCTTTACTTATTTCTACTTATTTCTAAATTTTGGATTGGGAGTAGAGATGTAAGCCCACAGTTGAAGCCAGGCAGGTATCGGGGATCCCTGGGATCTACTTGCCAAACCGCCGCTGCCGAGACTGATAGCTGAGCAATGCCTCGTGAAAAGCGGCCCGGTCAAAATCTGGCCATAGAATCGGGGTGAAATACTGCTCGGTATAGGCCATCTGCCAGAGGAGAAAGTTGCTAATCCGCATTTCGCCGCTGGTACGAATCAACAGATCGGGATCCGATAGGCCAGTGGTGTACAGAAACTGGGAAAACAAAGCCTCATCGATCTGATCCGGGTGCAAAAGCCCCTGCTGCACCAAGGTGGCAATAGAACGGCAGGCTTGTAGGATCTCCTGTCTACCGCCGTAGTTGAGGGCCACCGTCAGACAAATCCCCTGGTTTTGGCGGGTGCTCTCCACGGCGTGCAAAATGGTGTCTTGCAATGAAGTGGGTAATGCCGACAGTTGACCGGCAAACTGAATGCGCACCCCCTGCTGCACCATTTCCTCCAATTCTTGCCAGAGCACCTGCTCGAATAGAGTCATGAGAAAATCCACCTCTTCATGGGCACGGCCCCAGTTTTCGGTGGAAAAAGCATAGGCGGTCAGGGCCGGGATCCCCCAATCATCGCAGCAGCGCAGCAACTCCTTCAGGGCCAAGACCCCCTGTCGATGTCCAAGGCTACGGGGTAATCCTCGCTTTTGTGCCCAACGACCGTTGCCATCCATGACCACCGCCACATGGTGGGGTAACAACTGACGATCCAGATCGGCGGGCAACTGTAGAAGATGGGCTGGAGAAAGGGTCATGCGGATTATTCTTTAGGAAGAGTTTTCTCAGGTTTGCGAGGCAATTTGGCCAGATCCCGCAGGGATCCCCACCAGCGTTGCGGCCCATTGCGAAACCAGGGATGGGACCACAATCCTTGCAACGGTACCTCCCGTTTGGCATCGCGGCTACCCCGCAATCGTTTTGCCAGCAGCTCTTGCAATTTGGTACTGGTTAGGGGTCGTTCCAGACGGCCTCCTTCCGCCAGAGAGATGGATCCCGTCTCTTCTGAGACCACAATACACAAACAGTTGGTTTGTTCTGTGATCCCCATCGCTGCGCGGTGCCGTGTTCCCAACTGCCGGGAGGCCACCCGTTCCGATACAGGTAGGATCACCCCCGCTGCCCGAATCCGATCCTGATGGATGACCACTGCCCCATCGTGGAGCAAGGTTGTGGTTTGAAAAATGGTCTGCAAGATCTCCCGCGATACCCGCGCCTGCAGCAGCACTCCTTTGTCAGTAAAGACCCGTGAATCAATCGGTTGATCCGGCTCAATCACGATCAATGCCCCTGTTCGATTTTGGGAGAGCTCCCGCACCGCCTGCACCAGCTCCTCCAGCAAGTCCTCTTCGGGATCGTCTTCGTAGTCTCCCGCGTTACCCGGCCACTCAATGCGGATTGCCTTGGCCAACTGCTCCAGGAGCCGCCGAAACTCCGGCTGAAACAGCACGCCCATCGCCACCGCTGTAGCGACCAACAACCGATCCAAAATCAGATTGACCAACGGCAGTGGGGTGGTAACCAGAAATAATACCAACAACAGAATAAATCCCCGAACCAGCACCCCAGCACGACTGTCGCGGGTGTAATAAAGAGCCAGTGCCAACAACAAGACTGCCAGAGCCCAGTCCAAGAGGCTGAGAAAGTTAAATTGCTGTAGCCAAGCCCATATGGCCGCCAGCATGGCGAAAAACCCCGTTCACGCTCCTCTCATTGCGGAACCTCTGCCTGCCCCGTCCCAGAACTTTCAGACCTGCGGCCCCCTGACCAGCCTACCACTCACCCCCACCAGACTTACGCCTCCTCTGGCCATAGACGCTCAATTGTGACTCACTTTTCCCTTCAGCGCAGCAACCGCTCCGGCAGAAGGTCTTGACGGATGAGATCTGCATAGGTTTCCCGTCGCAGAATCAGTTGAGCCTGTCCTTCATTGACCAGCACCGCAGCTGGCCGGGGGTAACGATTGTAATTGGAGGCCATGCTGTAGTTGTAGGCGCCTGTGGCCAGCACCACCAACACCTCCCCTGCCACCGGATCGGGTAAGCGGATATCCCTCAGCAACACATCCCCTGATTCACAGTGCTTGCCGGCCACCGTCACCAGTTGGGTAGGTTCAGCTTCCGGTCGATTGGCCAGTCGCGCCGTGTAGCGGGCTTGATAGGTCATGGGGCGCGGGTTGTCGGACATACCCCCGTCGATGGTGATATAGGTGCGTCCTTCCGGTAGGTCATCGCTGGCCGGGATCCCTTTTTGACCCCCTAAGGTGTAGGCGGTAACGGCGGCTGGCCCAATCAGAGACCGTCCCGGCTCACAGAGCAACTTGGGCAACGGGATCCCGGCCAATCCAAACCCCTGTTGAACGGCGGTAGCCACGGTTTCCACCCAGGCTGGAATCGAGGGGGGATCATCCGACTCCACATAGCGGATCCCGAGGCCCCCGCCCACATTCAGTTCTTGCAACGGCAACCCTTTGTGCAGCCCTTGCCGCCAGATTTGGGCCAATACCCCCACCAGATCCCGATGACCCTGCAGATCAAAAATCTGGGATCCGATATGGGCATGGAACCCAACACAACGCAACTGGAGATGCTGGCTTAAGAACTCGAAGGCCTGCGGCAATTGAAACTGCCCAATGCCAAACTTGCTGTCGGTTTGTCCGGTGCGGATGTACTCGTGGGTATGCACATCGATGCCGGGGTTGATTCTCAGTAGCAGCCGAGCCGGCTGTTCTGGAGTGGCCAGGGCTGCCAGTTGCTCCAGCTCAAATAGGCTATCCACAACCACGGTGCAACCCACTTCAAGGGCCATTTTTAGCTCCTCCACCGACTTGGCATTGCCGTGTAGGTAGAGATCCTCTCCCTTGGCTCCCGCCTGCAGAGCTGTGTACAGCTCCCCGCCAGAGGCTACATCCAAACCCAACCCTTCCTGCAAAGCCAACGCACAAATCGCCAAACAATTCCAGGCTTTCGTGGCATACAAAACCTGGGAGGTGCCTCCGTAGCACTGAGCCAGGGTATCTCGATAAAGCTGACAGGCTCGCCGCAGTGTCCACTCGTCCAAGATGTAGAGAGGGGATCCGAACTCTTGCACCAACTCCACCACATCACACCCCCCGATTTCCAGGTGTCCCTGGCTGTTGGTTCGACTGGTTAAGGGGTATAGTGACTGGTTGGGAGAGACTACTGGAGTCGCTTGAGTGGAGCTGCTGAGGGTAGAAACCATAGATGAGGAAATGAAAACCGTTCTTTACCATATCAAGTTTCCCCGGGGCGATGACCAGCCTTGAAAAAACGAGGGGTTTTTCCCAGTCAGCTCTCGATCAATTCCAACACTTTCTGCTAACATGGGAAGCCTGCATGACTGGGTCGATGCCCGAGGGGTTAAAGGGGGCGGACTGTAAATCCGCTGGCTTACGCCTACGTTGGTTCAAATCCAACTCGGCCCACCATTCCAATTGCCCACGTGGCTCAGTGGTAGAGCACCCCCTTGGTAAGGGGGAGGTCACGAGTTCAATCCTCGTCGTGGGCTTGCAAGCTGTTCCAGATAGATAGTGGGGCCCTTACAAGTCAGTCTTGTTTTGACCCTTTTGGATGAAGTTTTCTGGCAACTTTGTCAGCCTGATTGACTGACAAAAGATGGTGAGTTTTGGGCCGTTGTCAGCGATGAACCCACCCGCCTACACACCTTCGAGGAATACGGATTGCAGCGTTTCTCGACGACCCATCCAACGGATGGAATCCCTAGCAATCCGAGATTTGCGACCTCTGCGGACGCCGGTTCCTCTTGATCATCGATACTGGAGTGATCATCCCCCTGCTGCAAAGGTCGCCATCAAAATCAGTGACAGCAGGATGCCGGGAAAAAGCAACGTCACCAACGTCAGCAATTCGGAAGGGGTCATTGGGCAGTGCTCCCGCGCCAGAAGGTTTGCAACAGTTTCTACGCTACTGAGCCTGATGGGGATCTGCGTCATCCTTTTGGGATCCCTTAACACTTTTCTTTGAGAATACTTGTAGGCCCACTGGGGAGTTCAGTCCATCCACCTTGACTGAGTCCCCGCCAAGCTCGAACCTTAGCTCTTCTTCTTAAGGTTGAGTTTAGAATCTGGGGGGTTCTGGATTGGGATCCCGCTAGGGCTAAGCAGGTTCTAGCGGTGCTCTGAGTGCATGGAGGTTTGCTCCATCAAGTTCAATTGCACCACCAACCACCACAGGGTTACATCGGAATAGGTAGCTCTGCGCTTAAGCCGAGAAATGGAGTGCACTGGATTTTGACTGTCGATCATCCACTCAGAAGCGATGATTTGACCACGTTGCTGGGCGTTCATTTCTTCTTCCTCCACTCGCCAACTACCTATATTTAGGATGGCGAATCCATCCAAGAGCGTGTGAAAAAATATATTACGCAGTCCCACGCGACAGCTGCTAACTTTCTTAGCAATTACAAGCTCGAAGACTGCCAAGTCGTGGATTGGCTGCGGAAGGATACCGATTTTTTTGAGAAGGTGAAAGAAAAGCTTCACAAAAGTGGCAAAATATCAGGCAAGTCGATTGACCTTTGCTTCATAAGTCTTAAACTCAATCATCTGTCCATCGACACATCTGTCTGTGGATTGGATCTAGTTGAGCTGCATCAATCCGTTAGATCCGTCTAATCTATCTACATGGGCAGTCGCTTCTTCGTTCTTCTACCCGAACACCCACTCAGAATATGCGAGCCGCCTCTCCTCCTCTGACTTCCCAGCCCCGTTCTGCCCTTGGGGAAGTGGTGGAGGCCAGTACCACAACCTTTGTCGCCCAGTGTTTTGAACCGGAACGGCTGACTTTCCCGACGATGCCTGCCCTCGGCAGTTGGACACGCTCCCAGGATGAAGAGACTGGCAACTGGATTTATGGGGTAGTTTGCCATGCCGCCATCACCCCCATCGACACCGTTCACCGTGCCAGAGCTTTAGGTCTATCCGCCCAGGAGCTACGGGAGCAACAACCCCAAATTTTTGCCATGTTGCGAACCGATTTCCGCTCAGCGATTGTCGGATTTGTCAGCGAAGGGCGCATCTATCAGTATTTGCCCCCCCGCCCTCCCCAGATTCACCAACCGGTTTACCGTTGCTCTGAAGCAGAGGTGGCGGAGTTTTGTAGCTCTTTCGAGTTTTTGCGCACCCTGCTGCAGGTAGGCGGGATCCCTGCCGATGAGTTGGTGGCTGCCGTGATCCGCCAGAGCTACCAGATCTTGAACCGGGATCGCAACTGGCTTTTACAGGCGGGGCGACACCTGAGTTCGCTCCTGCGGGAGGATTATGAGCATCTCAGCGCAATTTTACGAAAGATTGAAGCCTAAGCGAAGAAATATTGAGAATGGCTTTATTACCAAGCTGAGAATGGTAGTCTGGGGCGGTTTCCCAATGGATTCATCCCAACAGATGGATTGGTTGGATCCCTTTTGTATCCCCATTTCTTGCTTAAAAATGTTTAACAAATTCAATCCTTCAGACAAACCTTCCAAGGGTAACTGGGCTGGCCGCACCTTCTCCGCTGCTGTCGGGGCCTCGGTGGCAGCCGCTGTCTGCATTGCCCATGGTCAGCCGGCTTATGTGTCTGTGTTAGTGGCCAGTTGTGCGACAGTATTTGCCCTGGTTTTGGATGAATTAGGCTGGATCTGAGCTTGCAGCTTGCCTTCAACCGAAGATCGGCCAAAGCTTCGGAGAAGCGCCTTCCGGTAAATGAACAATGGGATCCCAGCTGGGTAGATTCCAGGGGATCCCTAGAACAGTTGGCTCGGTTACCTCCGGTTACTTTAGGTAGGGATCCAGCAGCACTGTCCAGCTGTTGTACTTTTGTTCATATTCATAGGGACACTGGGTGGCGCGTTCTTCCGGCAAACCATCCTCGCCGACCAAATCCGCGAATTGTTCTGGGTTGCTGCCGTAGATCAGACAGGCCATACTGTAAAACCGCTGGGCGCTGAGAGCATGCTCTCCCCAGTAGGCTAGGTTCCCCACTTCTGCCTCTTGAGCCGCATCAAAGGCGAATTGAGCCATGCCAACAATGGCGGCCCATTCTCCTTCCGAGCCGTATTCCAGCAAAGATAAAACGGCAAACTCATCTACTACATCCTCTTCCCGCCCGGTGATCGGCAGTTCATACTGATCCACCAGGGCGTGGCCTAGCTCATGAAAAAAAGTAAACAGGCCCGAATCGATCACCTGAGCTTCCAGATCTTCTGGGGACATGTTCTCATCCGCAAAAAGGGCGGCATAGTAGGCGATTAGCTCGTAGCACATTGAGATCTGCACAACCTCAGGATCGTAAAAGGCGTTAACTGTGCCACACTCGGTGAAAACCACCTGGATATCTTGAGGGAAAGCAAACTCTTCATTTAGGCCAGCAATCAACTCATCAAAGGTGCCATTGCTTTCCAGGATCAGGCGCACTGCCTCCAGTTCGACATCCTCAGTTGCTTCGTAGGTGAGAACCAGATCTCCTTCGTCCTCGATGGTCTGCGCCAAACTCAAGGACGGGATCCCGACCCAAGTCAGCGTACCTGCCAAAACCCCGCCAACCATTCGACTGAGCCAGCTCCGCATAACTCCTCTTTGAGTCAGATCCTGGGGAGAGTATAGCATTTTACTCGTCTTGATGAATCTGAGGACTTCAGTAAGGACAATTCAAGCTCTCCATTCAAATTTCAAATTCTGTTGAGCTTCTCATCTTGATTGCTTCAACCTCTTTTTAGGAGGCTGCCGATAGGGTTAAAACGCACAGTTGGCGGAAGCAAAACGCTGTTTTATCCACCCTGATCCACCAACACTCTCACTCCCAGCGATCTTCCACCCGATCCGACCATAGTCCCCACCACCAGTCTCCCAGCCTCACCCAGCCGGTGCGTTCTCGCCCCCAAGAATCCCGTACCCGCACATAAAACACCCACTGATAGCGAGAAGTGGTCCAAAAAAAAGGCCCCCGCCGCCAGTACCGTACCTCTTGGCTCAGGATCTGATAGCCATGTTCTGCTGCCCATCGCTGAAGCAATTCTTGGCTCCGCTTCTGCTGCCAAAAAATACTCCAAATCGCGAAGCTGATCGCAGCCAGCACCAACAGCAGCAAAGCGAGATCAGACATGAAAAGGAAGCGGGGGTGCAAAAGAAGCCGCTATTGCCGATGTTAAGGGGCTCATCCAGGGAGTGGATCCCTTGGCTGCAAAAGTTAACTGACTGGGTTGACACTCCCCCGGTTAGAAACCGGGGGATTCTCCCTTCTAGCTCCCCACAGCTTGAAGCTGTGGAGGATTCATGGAGTTCAGGGGATTGCCAACTACCCCATCCCCTGAGCCGACCCTACCTATTACGGGCAGGGCTTCTTTTAGACTCAGAGGACACGAAAACCCGTCCCACTGGGCAATGTTCATTGCGGCATTCCAGTCGGCATCACAGCAATACCCGTCCTGCCCGGTGAACAAATGCCCACTCCTTTTCCCAATCAATCCTGTCCTGTGGTCGGTTTTGGATGTGTAGGCAGCAGGACGTTTATGCAGCGTCCTACCCGCCATCTCCAGCTTGTAGGCAACCTTCCACTCCAGGTCGTAGTACGACCAGGTATGGCGCGATTTCCCGGCATCCGAACGCGCCTTCTGGCTCTGTCTGGATTGGCGGATACCCGATAGGTCTTCCATCCACACATCCGCATTTACCGCATTGGCAAACCGTACAATGCGACGGCTAACGGTGTGGTTGACCGCCCTCATCCAACGGGCTTCTTTGCGCTCCAGTCGCTTGAGTGCTCGGTATTTACCCGCCTGCTGCAACTGGGCGCGACGCTTCTGGAAACGACGACGACGATAGGCTACCTCTCCACCCCCAAAAAACACCGCCCGACCCCAACGGGTGGCCGCCACTGCCAAACGGTTCTGCCCACGGTCAACACCCAGTCGCTCCGTACTCTTCACTTCGGGAACTTCCCAAGTGATAGACAGAACAGCATACCAAACCCCACGTATTTGCATCAGCTTCAAGGTTCCCCGTTCACAATCCTGTTCGGCCAGGATGCGCTCAAGACGCTCGGCATAGTAGGAACTGCCAACCTCAAGGGGAACCCGCTTGTCACCCTGAATTGTGGGGAAACTCACTGAGTAGGTGCTACCTACTTTGTGCAGCTTCCAGTTTTGGTTGTTGACCTCTGGCCAGAACACTTTGAAGTGTTTGACCCGCCTACCCGCCTTCCCTTTGAGGATGCGAATCACCTGGTTGGAGAGGGCCGACTTGAGTGGTGTCACCACTTTGGCGGTTGTTAATGCTTTTCGTTCCTTCGGACTGATGCGGAGCAGTTCGTTTGCCAGTGCGGTTGTCGCACAAACCGTCTGGTCGAACATCTCTGCTTTGACCGCATTGAGGCCAAGAAACTTGAGCTTGAGTGTCGTGGTGACCCGTTTCATGGGGACTATTGTATGTACTATTTCTGTTGCTGAATAAATTCAGCCTGTGCGCTTATATCCCCCGGTTGGAAACCGGGGGCTTTACGCTGCTCTTCGTAAGGGATCCCTGGTCAACCGCATCAGGCTGTATGATTGTGCTATGCACGGGGCGGAGCGCCACCGAGGTGTCTTGGTCAGCATCTATCAGGATCTATTCGAGAATGGCCGAATCGAAACTGCGGCAACTGCTGCACAATCTGGATACCGAACTGCAAAAAACTCCTGGCCTGGATGAGAAGCAGCGACAACAGATCGCCTCCATCCGCCAAGAAGTAGCAGCTGTACTGGCTGAAATGGGATCCCCGGCCCAAAGCAAAGACCGCATCGGAGAAGCCGTGGGTTTATTTGAAACCTCTCACCCCCAGCTCACTCTGATTTTGGAGCAGGTGATTGATACCCTGGCAGGCATGGGTTTGTAACTCACCCTATTTAGCCTTCAAGGCTGACCCAAGGCTTATCGGAAAAGGGCAAACCGAAAGAAGTTGAAATAGAGTCAAAATAGTTAATGCACAGCCAGAGTCAGGATCGATTAGATCGGGTGGAGCAGTTACTGGTCAGAGTAGCCGAACAAACTGCTGCCAACACCCAAGGACTGAGAGAGCTACAGCAGGTCATCCGGGACAGCCGCGCTGAATTCGCTGAACAAGCTGCCGCCAACGCCCAAGGAATCCGTGAGCTACAGCAGGTCATCCGGGACAGCCGCGCTGAATTCGCTGAACAAGCTGCCGCCAACGCCCAAGGACTGAGAGATCTACAGCAGGTCGTCAGCGAGACTCGCTCTGACCTCGCCCACTTTGTCGAATGGGCCGAGGAAGTCACCCAGATGATAGTCAGGATCACAGTCCTTCAGGAAAGGCAGGAGCGAGCTTTAGAAGAGATGCGCCAGTATCGGGTCGAAGCGGATCAGAGGTTCTACGTCTTGCTTGAGGAGGTGCGCTACCTGATTCGCCGACAAGATCAGCCGCAGGAGCCACCATCCAATTCAGATTGAAGTTGCATCGGGAATTTACGAATTCCTCAGCAGGATTGAAGTTCTAATCCTCATCCACTTCCCACTCCAGCAGGTGGGCATAGGGAGCAACCAAGCTGGGGGAATAAAAGGCAATGGCGCGGAGGGCATGCCAGTCTTCTAAACAGCCAAAGACGGTTGGATAATCGTTTCGCTCCAACCGTTCTGCAATGGCTGCCACATCAGATTCGGTAAACTGGCGGGGATCCACTCCCTTGACTGGAGCTTCGATTTTGTTGGATCGAGCAGACATAGGCAGCCTGAACACGCTACAAGCCGATCTTAGCCTCTTCGCTCCGAAGCCCCTCGCCGGAAAGGCGGATTTGTACAGGTTCTACATACGACCTGCCCAGACCCCCTGCCCGGATTGTCTTGCCTAGCGCAAGATTTCAAAATCCAAAACCGGCTCCGTTTGGGTGACACGGTAGTAGCCCGCCTGGGTACGAACCGAAGCTTGATAGGGGCTAGGCAAATCCAGCGACCGTAAGGGCGGAGCACTGGTGCGCTGATCCAAGAGGGTGGTAAAGTAGGCGTTGGTTTGTCGGGCCTGGGAACGCACCACCTCTTCGGGGTAGACAACTGGATCCACATCCTTGCCCGTATCGAACAGAATCGCATCCAGGGCGTTGCCCACTGGATAAGAAGGATAAGCCATTTGGGCGAAAGCAGATCCCAATGGGATCCCGGCAGACACCAGTCCAAGAGCGATTGCCAAAGTAAGACGCATGTGTCGTGATTCCTCTTGCGCGACAGCTCGTTCCTCAACACCAGAAAAAAGGGGATTGGGATATTGCTAATCAGCCCTTATCCCCACAAAACCTACATTTTGACCGGCAGATGAAGCCGATTCTACTCGAAATGTCCAAATTGGCAACGGTTTTAGGCGGATCGGGCTTAACAGCACCCCAACATGACAAAGGATCCCACCGCCGACTAGGATCTGAATGCTCTGCTCGGGATCCCTAGCCTGTGACTGTTCGTGTTCGCATCGCCCCTAGCCCCACCGGGAATTTGCACATTGGCACAGCCCGGACAGCGGTTTTCAATTGGCTGTATGCCCGTAGGCATGGTGGCACCTTTGTTTTACGCATTGAGGATACCGACCGCGAGCGGTCTTTACCCCGCTACACTCGTAACATTTTGGCCGGATTGGCTTGGTTGGGGCTGGACTGGGATGAGGGGCCGATCTACCAATCCAATCGCATCGAACGCTACCGAGAGGTGGTGCAGCAGCTTCTGGAGCAAGGATTGGCCTATCGCTGCTACGTCAGTGAGGCGGAATTGGAGGAAATGCGCACCGCTCAAAAAGCCGCCGGCAAGGCCCCCCGCTACGATAACCGCCATCGCTATCTCACCGAAGAGCAACGACAAGCCTACGAAGCCGAGGGTCGGCAGCCGGTGATCCGCTTCAAAATTGAGGAGCCGCTAGAGGTCTCTTGGGTGGATCTGATTCGTGGCCAAATTACCTGGAATACTCAGGATTTGGGTGGGGATATGGTGATTGCGCGGGCGGATGGCTACCCCCTTTACAATTTGGCGGTGGTGGTGGATGACCTCGACATGGCCATTACCCATGTGATTCGCGGCGAAGATCACATCGGCAATACCCCGAAGCAAATTTTGCTCTACCGAGCCCTCGGCCATGAACCGCCTCAGTTTGCCCACTCGCCTTTGATTCTGAACCCGGAAGGGAAAAAGCTCTCCAAACGGGATGGGGCAACCTCTGTGGCGGAGTTTCAGCAGATGGGCTTTTTGCCGGAAGCGTTGAAAAACTATTTGGCTTTGCTCAGTTGGTCGCCTCCGGATGGGGAGGAGATTTTCTCCTTTGAAAAGGCAGCCACGCTGTTTGACTTTGACCGGGTGACCCGCTCTGCAGCCCGCTTCGACTGGGATAAGCTCAACTGGATCAATAGCCAGTACATCAAACAGCTCTCCCCACCGGAACTCGTGGAGCGGCTTAGCCCCTTTTGGCAAGCGGCGGGGTTGGAGCTGGCAACGGTGCCGGATCCCGCTTGGCTGGAGGATGTGGCCCGTCTGATCGGGGATGGCATTGACCGCTTGACGGATGCTCCCTCCTTGAGTCGCTTTTTGCTGCAGGAATCCCTCAGCTATACCTTGCCGGCGCTAGAACAGTTGCGGATCCCAGGGGTGGCAGAGGCAATGACGGCAATGGCAGAAGCCTTGCAAACCGTTACTTCTGTCAAAGTAACGGTTGAGACCCTGAAGCCTTTGGTGGATCAGGTGGCCAAAACCCAGGGTCTGAAAAAGGGTCTGCTGCTGAAAAGTTTGCGGGCGGCTCTGACAGGAGATTTACAGGGGCCGGATTTGATGGAGTCGTTTGTCCTCCTGCAGCGGCGGGGTTGGGCGTTGGGACGGCTTCAGGCTGTGCAGAAGTTGGTTGCTTGAGCTGGGTTCTGTACTGACATGTCTTCAGTTGCTCTTGCAGGTTTGGATCCCACTTTGTTGGTACAGCTTCAGGCTGCCAACCAAATTGTGCAGGAATTGGTGCTGCTGTCTTCCCAACTGCCTTCTGAAGCTGGGGCGTTGGAGCAGCGCCTTCTGAAACTGGCGGAAACGCTGGTGCAGCAGGTGGTCAGTCGCTTGGGGGCTGCCTCTGCCCGCATTTGGTTTTTCGACCCCCAGCAGGGGTGTTTTCAGTCGGTAGCTCATGCTGGCCTAGCAAGCCCGGCGAAAGAACAAATACAGCGCATTGTTCCAGATGACAGCCCGTTAGGACGGGTGGCTCAGCAGGGATTGCCGCTGTTGAGCAACAATCCGGCCCAAGAACCCTGGATGCCTGCCCCTGAGTGGGTGGAAGCCAATCATTTGCGCAGCTTTGTCGCCTACCCGATCAACCGGGGTGAGGAGCGATTGGGGGCTTTGGGTCTTTTTAGCCATACTCCCTTGGATGCCAATTTCTTGGAGGTGGTGAAGTTCCTCTGTTCCTACACCGCCAGCGCCATCATCAATGCGCAACTGTTGGAGCGCAGCCAGCGGCAGGCCGCCCGTGAGGCCTTGTTAAACCGCATCACCAATACCGTTCACTGCTCTTTGCACTGGGATCAGATCGTGACCACCGCCCTGCAGGCGTTGCAACAAGCGCTCCTGCCGTCTGGGCTGAAAGGGTTGAGTCGTTGCTGTTTTTACAGCCTTAACCCCCATCAACAAACCATTCAGGTGACCCATGAGGCTCATAGTGCTGGCTTAACTGCTTCGCTGGGGCAGATTTATCCCATGCAGGATTTTGGCCCTCTGTGTGAGCCGTTGCGCCAAGGGGAGGTGGTACAACTGGCTCTACCCCAGGAGCCCGGTCAGGATTCCTTACCCCCGCAAGGGTTGAGGGCTTTTCAGGCGTTGGAGGCTCGCTCAGTGGTGTTGATCCCGATTCACTCGGTCGGCTCGGCGGGGGTGGAGTTTTTTGAATCGGGGTCAGGGGATCCCCAGTTGGGGGGGGAGATGCTGCTAAGGGAGAGGTCAACCCCAGAGCCGGAGGGGATGATCGGCTTGCTGGGGGTATACATGACTACGCCCCATACCTGGCAGGCGGAAGAGATCGAGCTGCTGCGTTCGGTGGCCTATCAACTGGCGATTGCCCTCACCCGCTCCAGCCTGTTTGATCAGGCTCATCGGCAAGCGGGACGGCTGGCCCTGTTGCACTCGATCACGGCGGCGATTCGCTCCAGCTTGGAGCCGACCACCCTCTTCCACGCCATTACCCAGCAGATCGGGGCGGCTTTTCAGGCGGATGTGTGTACCCTCGCCCTTTGGCAGCCAGAACAGGAGCTATTGCACCCCGTCGGCATTTATGCACCGCAGCTCACCCCAGCCCAATTGGAAGCACTCTTACCGGGGATGGCTCTGCTGGTGGGATCCCCAGAACATCCTTGGGTAGAGCCTGGGATCCCGCAGGCATTGCCAGAAACCATCAAAGCCAAGTTGCGCCTAGGGGGTAGTTTGCTGGCCCATTTGACGGAGCCTGTCGTTCTGCCGGATCCGAAGATGGTGCAGTGTTTGGCGGATTTGGAGCCTCGTCGCCAGGGCAGTGGGCTGTTGTTGGTGCCCCTCTTCGCGGCAGGAAATCCAGATGGGCAGGAACTGCTGGGGGGTATTGCCCTGATGCGGCATCCCCAGCCGGGATCCCAGCTCCCTCCCCCTTGGCAGGCGGACGACTTGGAATTGGCGGAGGCGGTGGCTGAGCAGGCGGCGATGGCCATTGGTCAGGCGCGACTGTTGAAGCAAACTCAGCACCTCCTAGCACAAACCCGGCAGCAGGCGGAACAGGCTTCATTGCTCAACCGCATGACCGACCGGATTCGACATTCTTTGGATTTGGATGAAATTTTGCAGTCGGCAGTGGAGGAAGTGGGCCAAGCCTTGAAAGCCTGTCGAGCCCAATTTGTCTTTTTCGACCCGGCTCAGGAGACCGGCGTCTTTCGCCATGCCTATGCGCGGCCGGGCATTGATAGCTGGCAAGGCCGCTCCATTCCCATTCGCGACAACCCGATTGCCCCTTACTTGGAAGCACAGTCGGATCCCTTGGAAATTCGCATCTGGTCGGGGCTAGAGAGCTTTGATCTGGAGAGCCGCAGGCGCTTTCAGGAGGCGGGGGTGAGAACGGTGATCTCCGCCAGTCTGCAATTGGGATCCGGCACCTTCGGGGTCCTGAGTGTGCATCGTTGTCATGCGGACTACGGCCAACCTGGGGAGCAGCCTGCCTGTTTGGAGGATTGGTCGCAGGCCGATCAAACGCTGCTGCGCTTGGTGGCGGAGCAACTGATTTTGGCCATTACCCATTCCCGCCTTTACGAAAAAACCCAGCAACAGGCTCGCCGTGAGACCTTACTGAATGAGTTGACCGCCCAAATCCGCACCTCTTTAGAACCGCGCCAGGTGTTGTACTCGATTGTCCGTTCTTTGGAAGCAGCACTGCACTTGAATCGGCAAACCCAAATCGGGTCGGAATCGAGTCAACCGGGATCCCATGATCGCTGTGAGATCATTCTCTACCGCTCCCAGCCCAGTGTGCGGGAGGACTGGATTCACCATTGCCACTCTTTTCTGCGCTGGATGGATACTCGACCCCTGGCGGGCGGGGTGCCTTTTACAGAGGGACTGGCCCAGATGCGGCAGCCGGTGGTTTGGTCGGAGGGGATATTTGTGCGGGGCTTAATGCAGGAGGATGTTCACGAGTCGGGGCCGGGTTCAGTTGCGAACGAAGTGCCGATTCCCTTTCATTCTCTACGGGATCCGAGTGTGGTGCTGCATACTTCACTGCAGGGACAACCGGGGGATCGCTTTTTGGAAGCCCATCTGGAATTTTGCCTGATGCACCCGGAGACCTACGAGCTGTTGCGGCGGGGAGAACCGTTTCTCATCAAAGATGTGCAGCGGGATCCCTTGTTTCCGGATTTGGGAGCAGAGGTAACCGAGCGGCTGCGCCACTTTTTCCAGGTCTTGGCGATTCGCAGCATGGCCTTGATCCCAATTCGGCAAGGGGGAGAGTTGATTGGTACGATTGCTCTGATTGCTGCCCCGCAACCGCGGGAGTTTCGCCCGGAGGAACTGTCTTTGGCCATGGCCGTAGCAGAACAAGCCGGGATCGCCCTCAAGCAAGCGCAACTCTACGAGCAAACCCGCATCTCCGCCCAGCGGGAGAGCCTGTTACGGCAGGTTGCCCAACGCCTGAGTGGTACCTATGACCCCCATCAGGTGGTGCAAATTGCCCTCGAAGGCATGGCGGATGCGCTGCAAATTAACCAGTGTGACTTTATCGCTCTCCAGGATCCCCAGGTTGTTGGGTGGTCTGGTCGCGCGGTGGTACAAGATTCTTCGTCCGCAATGGATCCCTTGCTCAACCTGCCGGCTTCATCCGAACCTCTGAAGATCTTGCAGGAATATCGTCGTCAACCGGGGATCTCCTCCCACTTAGGGCAAGCGGTACCTCCCGATCTCAACTGGCTGCTCCTACTCCATTGCTATAGCAACCGCGACACCCTGCTGATTCCGGATGTGAACCAGTTTCCGTTACCCGCCGAAACCCGACAGAATTTGCTGCAAGCCGGGATCCGCTCTTTGCTGTGTGTGCCGGTGACCACCGATGCTGACCAAATTGCCGGGGTTCTCTGTGCGTTTACTCCACCGGAAGCTGCCGAGGCCGGTGGCACCCTGACCCGCGCGGAAGAGGCCGGGTTTTCCGAAAGTGATACGGATTTGGTCAAGGCGCTGGCGGATATTGCGGCGGTGGCTCTCCAACGGGCCTTGTTTTATGAACGGGTACGGCGTCAAGAAGCAACAGCAGCAGCCTTACGAGGTCTGACGGAGGGGCGGGAGGCGGAAAGCCGTCGCTTGGCAGCCGATTTGCACGACCAAACCCTGGCAGATCTGGGGGCCTTGTCCCGACAAATTCAGGAGCTTTCTGGCGATCCCAGCATTGGACAGTCTGGGCGGGATCAGTTACAAGTCATGAGCGCGCAACTGCGGGAGACGATCGCCGAATTGCGGGGAATTGTAGAAGATTTACAACCCACTGCTATGCGGGCGTTTAACCTTGGCCCAGCCCTGCGCAGTCTCTTGGAACGTGCTGCCCAACGCTCTCCCCATCCCCTTGTCACCCGTTTTGATAATCGGGCCAATGGGTTGCTCGCGCGTCTCAGCACCGCCAGTCAAAGCAGCCTTTTTCGCATTGTGCAGGAAGCCCTGAACAACATCGTCAAACATGCGGGGGCGCAGCGGATTGATGTCACCATCCAGCCAAGGGCTTTGGGAACGGGCATTCCGACAGCAAAAGAGGAGGGTGCCTTACCCTCCTCCACACCTCCGGATCTCTACACGCACTTGGAATTGAAGATCATTGATGATGGCCGGGGCATGCCGCAATTGGACGACGAAACGGATCCCACTGAGCCCCCAAGCCGTGGACATGGATTACTCAACATGCGCTACCGAGCGGAATTGATCGGGGCCACGATTGCTTGGCGAAGCCGCCGCTTTGGCAGTGGCACAGTGGTGGAGTTGCTCGTACCGTTGCCACCCCGCACTTAGAGGATTCAAAGGGATCCAGTCTTGATTGCCCGACAAAGTAGCTGACGTATCATTCCCAATTCCAACATGCTTTATAGTCATCTAAGCTCTGGAGCTCCCAACGGGTCGGAGTCTGAGACCTAAAGAACTAAGACTTAAGAACCGGGAGACCTGCGACCAATGAACATTGGGCTGTGAGGAGAACATCTGTGACCTATCGTGTGACCTTGATCCCTGGAGATGGTATCGGCCCGGAAGTGGCCAAAGCAATGACCACCGTACTGGATGCGACGGGGATCCCGTTTGAATGGATCCCGGTGGATGCGGGAGTGGATGTGATCGAAAAATATGGCACTCCCTTGCCGCCGCAGGTGTTGGAGTCGATTCGGGAAACCAAGCTGGCGATCAAAGGCCCGATTGGTACCCCTGTGGGTACTGGCTTTCGTTCGGTGAATGTGGCCATTCGCAAAGAGCTGGATCTGTACGCCAACCTGCGCCCGGCCAAATCCATGATCGGCGTCAAAAGCCCGTTTCAAAACATTGATTTGGTGGTGGTGCGGGAAAATACCGAGGATCTCTACGCCGGTATCGAGTTTGAGCGCGGCACTCCCGAAGCTATCCAGGCGCGGGAACAGATGATGCAACTGTCTGGCAAATCAATCCGGGAGGGATCCGCGATTGGCATCAAACCGATCTCAGATTTCGGCAGCCGACGTATTGTCAAATTTGCTTTCGACTATGCCCAACAGAATGGCCGCAAAAAAGTAACAGCAGTGCATAAGGCCAACATCATGAAGTTTACCGATGGGTTGTTCCTGGAGGTGGCGCGGGAGGTGGCCAAAGATTACCCCGATATTGAATTCGAAGACCGCATTGTGGACAACATGTGTATGCAGTTGATGCAAAAGCCGGAACTCTACGATGTGCTGGTGCTAACCAATCTCTACGGCGATATCATTTCCGATCTATGCGCGGGGATGATCGGCGGGCTAGGGGTAGCACCGGGGGCAAATATTGGGGATGACATGGCGGTATTTGAGGCCATTCATGGTTCAGCGCCCAAGTATGCCGGACAAAATAAGGTTAACCCGGTGGCGTTGATCCTGTCTGGGGTAATGATGTTGCGCTACCTCGGGGAACGGGAAGTAGCTGAAAGGGTGGAAGCGGCAGTCCAGGCTGTGATTGCGGAAGGCAAGCGGGTCACCTACGATCTGGCCAAAGGGGATCCCGTCGGTACCCAAGAGATGGCGGAAGCGATTGCAGAGCGGCTATAGGTCATTTATTTGATCACATTTTTGATCATTCATTCGTGATTAACGTTCCACTGACTGAAGTCGGTAGCCCATACCATGGATTGTTTCAATCAGATTCTGGGGGGCTCCGGCTTGAGAGAGTTATTTGCGCAAGGATTTAATGTGGGCTTTGATGGTTTCTTCGTTGGGGGGATCGCTGAGAGACCAAAGCCGTTCGAGGAGAAAGGTTCGGCTCAGGACTCGTCGCCCACTTTGCATGAGCAGTTCTAAGAGTTCTAAGTAGTTAGACAAGAAAAGTTATTAAGATGGGGCAGTTGATTTTGTGCGCATCTGTGCCTGCGGCTCATCACATCGAACTGAGTGCCGAAGAAGACCGTCCCTTGATGAGATGAGCTTGGCTGATGGCATTGCCCGTCGCCTCCGGCTCAGAGCTATCACCTTGCGGCTCAATGCCAGTGGTTGGACAACGCCCCAGATTGCTCAACCCCTGCATCAGTGTGAACATACGGTGCGCCAAACCCTGCAACGGTGGGCTCGGTGGGCCGTGGGAAGCAGCAGGGCGTGGGGGCAAGACCAAGTGGCAAAACTCCGATATCAAAGCGGTCGAAACCTGGCTGCAAGAGCAGCGTAGCTACACCAGTGTGCAGTTGTGTGAGCGCTTGGCTACTGAGCGTGGTGTCGTCCTCAGTGGCAAGCAACTCGGACAGATCTACAGATCTTAATAAATTGAAAAGAAGGGCTCTGTTCAGAAGCGCCTGGGGTACCGTCCTGCTGAGCCAAAATCGCTTCAGTTGCAGCAAGCTCAGCAAGCCGACTGGCAATTCCTCAAAGCATGGGCAGTTGCCGGTGTGATTTGTCTGAAGTATTTGGATGAAAGCGGGTTTGAACGCTGTAGTCCACTCAACTACAGCTACGCGAAACGCGGTTCACAAAAACGGACGTTTTTAAGTTTAATCATGTCTAGCTACTTACCGTGCAGAGGATTCATCAAGAATAATCAGCCACAGGATACGCTCACCACTTGCATAGCGGTTGGGTGTAGCTGAGCAAGTACAGACAAGTACAGATATTTAGCGCTGTTCTAAAATCTGAGTGGCCAGCAGCAAATCCAAGGGGGTAGTTAGCTTGAGGTTCGACTCCTCCCCTTCCACAATGTAAACCGGCCAACCCAACTTCTCGAATAGAGCGGCATCGTCGGTGACTTGCCAACCTTGAGTTTGTGCTTCCTGATGGGCCTGCCACAGCAGTGGCAACCGAAAGCCTTGCGGGGTTTGAGCAGCCCACAGTCTGCTGCGCTCTGGGGTGGATTGCACTTGGATCCCGTTGGGGCCAGTTTCTGTGACTTTAATTGTGTCCTTGACGGGGATCGCCGCGATCAACCCATCCACCTGCTGCAGGGCGGCACTACAGCGATCGAATAGTTCGGGAGTGGCCAAGCAGCGCGCCCCATCGTGAATCAGCACCCGTTCCACATTCCCCCGTTGCCAAAGGTGTTGGATGCCGTTGAAAACAGACTCTTGGCGGGTAACACCCCCCTGCACCATCTCCACAGGTGTAGCCAAGGGATCCGCTGCTAACATCGCCTCAATGGCCGGCCAATCGCTGGGTTGTGCCAGGATGCCAATCCATTCAATCGAGCGGGCCCGATCCGCAGCCCGCAACGTCCAGGCCAAAATTGGCCGCCCCAACAGCGGTAGCAACAGCTTGTTCACCGTTGCCCCCATCCGCTTACCGCTACCCGCCGCTGGGATCAAAAGGTGCATGGGGCTGAAAAGATGAAAAAGGACGCGCTGCGCGATCGGATCTCAGTGTACTGTGTCGGGATCCCTTAGGAGTTTTTGGCTTCTACCACCGGAATCGGGCGGGCAAACTGCCGAAACGCCACCCAGCTTGCCCCCAAGCCCAACCCTCCCCAACTGAGGAACAGCCCACTCAAAGGAGCGAACCCCAGTAGGGATCCCATCCCGGCACTGCCCAAGGTCATACCCGAATCAAACCCCATCAAAAAGAGGCTGTACACCCGCCCACGCTGTTCTGGCGGCACAGCTAAGGAGACAATTGCTGACAATACCGGAAACACCGTGCCAAACCCCAAGCTGTAGAGAATTGCCCAACTGCTGAGCCAGCCCGGCTGCCAGACAATGCCCATCAACGCCAAACTGGAACAACAAAAAGCCGTTGTAGACAAAAACCGGTAGGAAACCCGATGCCCCCATTGCCCTAGGGCCCAACGCACAACCACCGCCCCCAAGGCAAATAAGCTGTAAAAATCCCCCGTTTCAGCCACCAACAAAGGCAGGTAAGTGGTCAGGCCCCCGTGCAGTAAGGAGCTAATCAGGAACAAAAAAGTTGCCTCCCGTACTGGAAAATACAGCAGCGCCGACCAAGGGCTAGGGGTTCCATCATGGGGAAAGTCCGACTTTTGGGGAGGGGGTAACCAGGGCAACACAAAGCTGAGCAGGATCCCGAGAATGAGCAGCCAGAGCAGACCGACAATGAACTGTTCAAATCCTCCTGCTTGGTAGAGGCGGGTGCCCAACCACGGCCCAAAGGCAAACCCCAGGGTATTGGCCATAGCCAGGTAGCCCATCATCGCAGCCCGCCGTTCTGGAGGAACCAAGTCTGCCAAAAGGGTTTGGGATCCCGTTGCCACCCCCGCCTGACTGAGGCCATGTAAGATCCGCACCGGTAGCAACCACTCCGGGCTATGGGCCAGCAGGTACAACGGCTGAATCAACAATGCCGCCAATAATCCAAGACACAACAAGGGCTTTCGCCCCCACTTATCTAGGGCTATACCAATCAAAGGCCGCAACATCAACACCCCTGCCGCCATCGCCCCCACCACCAACCCCACCGGAGCCGTGGATCCCCAGCGTTCGGTTAGATAAACCGGCAGAATCGGGAAAAAGGCGGTGGCTTGGGCAAAAAAGGCAAACATGCCCCCACAGAGGCAGAAAATCCACAACCGTTTCACCCAAAGGGGGGGATCCAGATCCTCCAGGCGGCGCTTAGATGGGAAAATCGCCGTTAGGACAAGGGGCAAACTCAACGTCACAAGGGATCCCTTCCAGAACAGGAGCCAAGTCAGCTCGTGCTTACCTATGCTGACATTTCAGAGCCTAACCAACAAGATGCTTTTCACTTAAACCAAGTTTGTCTGAGGGCAGCTTTATCCCAATGGGCTAAATTAGCCGCAGCGTCATAGGTGCTCTCTAGAAATAAGGAGCACCCGGTCAGGATCACGGGCTTCGCGCACAACCTTGTAGAGCAGATTAACTTCACTTCAACCCGATAGATTTCTGGCAGGCTCAGGGGGTATTGTTGGCGCAGCCTGCCGTAGGCATACCCCGTCGTCTGCCTTGCCTCTCATCCCCACCCACAAGGGGAGGCGTTTTTCCCAGCAACCTTTATGGCAATCTTTATAATTTTAAAGTGTTGGAGGTAGGGTGGTTTGGGTTGCTGATATTGAGTGCTTTGGGCTGAGGTTAACGATGTTGCGACTGTACGGGATCCCGACCTCTGGGAATTGCTACAAGGTGGAGTTGCTCCTCAAACAGTTGGGGATCCCTTACGAAGGGATATCGGTCAATTCCAGGCAAGGAGAGAACCGTCTACCGGAGTACTTGGCCAAGAATCCGTTTGGGCAAATCCCGGCCCTAGAACTGGAAAGTGGTGTAGTGCTGGCCGAGTCAGCAGCCATTCTGGTCTACTTGGCAGAAGATACCCCAATGTACGGCCAAACCAAGCTGGAACGAGCCGAGATTTTAAAATGGCTATTCTTTGAGCAAACCCGCATTGCCCGTTATATTGCCACCACCCGGTTTTGGGTGCGTGCCGGTCAAGCTGAAGCGAATGCCAGTCTGATTGAACAAAATCTCAAGTTGGGCACGGATGCTCTGCGCATCATGAACACCCACCTAGAAGGTAAAACCTTTTTTGTGGGTGAGCGGTACACCATTGCCGATGTCGCTCTATTCACCTATACGCATGTGGCAGAGCAGGGCGGGTTCGACCTCAAGCCCTTCCCCAGCATTCAAGCCTGGTGTCAACGGGTGCAAGAAACGGATCAGTTCTTCCCGCTACCTGGAGCGTGACCAACAGCGGGGCACATCGTTGATGCTTGGCAAGTGCAATGTCGTTGCTTAGAGCGCTTAGAGCATACTGCTGAACCCAATGCACAATTATAATAATTGATAATTGGGATCCCTGCTGGGGTCGTTAGTTGCTGGCGCCATCCATCCCTTCGAGCAGTTGACCAAGGTACCAGATGTCGGCTTCGCTAGCCACTTCGCCCTCAGCGAGGAAAGGCGTGCCATCCTGGAAGTTCAATGGCCCCTTGAACAGCTCGATGCTGCCATTCCCTAAGCCAGCGATAAACTCCTCTAACTTGGCCCGCTCCTCGGCTCCCAAAGCATCGCCGATCACAAAGCCAGCAGAAGAGGTATCGGGATTGTTGATATCCGACCAGTCGATCGGGGGACGAACGAATTGGCTCTCAAAGGTGCCAGCCTTGGCAGCTTCGATCAGTTCTTTATAGCCGGGCCCCCAGTTGTAATAGGAAACCCCTAAGCAAATGTCGGGGGCAAAGTCGCATCCTGTTGCCAAACCGTAGCCAGTGTAGCGTACCCGTTGTCCAGCCTCGGCAGCCCGCTTCCCTTGTACCGCCGCTTCTGGAGTATCCAGCGCCGACATGACCACATCAAAGCCGCCATTATAAAAATCATCCGCGACTTTGGTCGGATCTAAGGTGACACCGGGAATATTGAACCAAAAACCAATCCAGGTGACGCGGAACTCCAGCTCTTCAGGGCGATCCCGATAGGTATCCCAACAATACTTGGCTCCCAGGTAGGCTGCAGCCGCATAACGGCGGGTTTCATCGTTGATCAAGGGCCCCAGCATGCCGATTTTGCCGGTTTCGGATCCCAGGGCTGCGGCACATCCAGCCACCATGCGCATTTCTTCCATCTGGGGCATGATGTTGGCCAAGTTGGGCTGCTCGATGTAATTCTTTCCTTCCGGCCAGGCCATATCTCCGGAGGCGTGAATGACCGCAATTTCAGGATGCCGACGGGCGGTTTCAACCGCATCATCTTTGTGATCATCTGAGGTGAAGATGATTACCCTAGCCCCTTGGGCGATCATGTCATCAGCCACTTGTGAGGCCCGCACATTCGGTCGATCCGCCGGGTTGACTTTGTCCAGATAATCGAATTCCACACCGGGCAACTGGGCCTTGACGTATTCGCTACCCTGTACGTGAGCCTGGCTCCAACCTCCATCCTGCATCGGCCCCACCAGCACCATACCCACCTTGAAGGGATCCTGTGCCGAAGTGGGTGTAGCCCCCATCAAAGCAGCTACCGACAGGCCAACAGCCAGACTTTTCAGCGGAGAAACGGTACGGGTAAGGTTCCAGTTCACAAGCAGCTCCGACAATACAGCAGGGCAGGGATCTAAGCAGGGACTCAATTAGAAATCCCAAGTTCCATCATGGGGATCCTACCCCAGAGCATTGTATCGAGTGCTACCAAAAATGGGTGCTGGACAAAGGGAAAAAAGGGGAAAGATTCTAACGGTAGTTGAGGGAGATATCAGTTTCTGCCTCAAGGCTCGGAGCCACCGGTAACTCTACCCAAAAGCTGACCCAGCCATCCTTGCTTTTGACGGTTATTTTGCCCTGCATGGAGTCCACCAATTTTTTGACCAAGGCTAGCCCTAAGCCTGTCCCCCCTTGTTTCCAGGGATCCGCCTGGGGCACCCGATAGAACGAATTAAACAAATAGGGCAGTTCCATTGGGGGAATGTTTCCGGTGTTGCGCACCTGCAGTACTAAGTGGTAGGGGCTGTTTTCGCCAATGGGTCTGGGATTTAGGGTGGCTTCTACCTGGATTTGACCAGGGCGATCTCCATGCTTACAGGCATTGACGATCAGCTCCCGCAGAATGCGCTCTAAGCCGGTGGCATCCAATCGCAGTGGCGGAAAGAAAGAGCGAATCTGCAAGCTCAGAGACTGTTGAGCAGCCAGTGCCTGTTCCTGCAGCAGTTGCACCCAAGCGGTTAGGCACTGCGAGAAATTCAAGTCTTCTGGGTTTTTGGAATAGGAATTCGTCTCCAGCTCTTGTAGCATGAGCAGATCTTCCACCAGCTCGATCTCCCGTTGGCATTCTTGACGAAGCAAGCTCAGATACTGCTGTTGCTTGTCAGAAAGGGAAAACTGCCCCAGAGACAACTGCAACAGCTCCACCGAAAGGCGAATGCTGGTGAGGGGAGTGCGTAACTCATGGGAAAGGGTACTCAAGAAGTCATCTTTCAGGAGGTTCAGCCGCTCCAGCTCATCCACCTGTTTTTGCAACCGTTCGTTTAGCTGATGGACTTGTGCTTCGGCGGCTTGTCGCTCCTGGATTTCCTGAGACAAGGCTTGGTTTATTGCTGCCAAAGCAGAAGGACTCGGCAAACTCAAGGCTTTCGGGATGATCGGGATCAATTCAACAGCCGTATAAAGAGAAACGAGAGCTGTCAACGCTTTCAGCCAGCCAGAGATCCAATAGGCGGGGTGCCACAGCGTCCATACCCCCATCAGGTGGGTCAGGCCACAGGAGATGATGAACAGGCTAAACAAAGCAAAGACCCGCTTGAAGGGAACATCCTGCCGCTGCCGAATGAAGTAGATGAGCAACAGTGGAATCGAAAAATAAGCCAGGCTGATCAGGCTATCGGCGATGGCATGTAGCCAAAGCAAATCTTGCTCCCATAGGTAGCACTGGCCATGGGGCATGAATCCTTGCGGGGAGAACCACTCACGCAGCCAATTGCTCACGTTACAAAAACCTGTTTTGAAAAAGGCTCAGGATGTGGGATGCGCCATCCTAGCTTTCCACAGGGAAAAAACTGGGGAAACCGAGAATATATAGAGATTCAACAATTTCTTGGAATCACATCTAGGTAAAGATACATCGATTCAACCGTGTTTCTACGGGATCCCCTCCCCCGGCATACTCCGCTAGGCCCGCGTGCCAAGTGGGGTGGGGCGAAGCTCCAACCAGGGCTATGTCAACGCTCCTTCAATTCTCGTTGGATATCCCGCTGGGTTTGCCGGTCTTTGATCGCTTGCCGTTTATCGTGTAATTTTTTACCGCGAGCCACCCCGAGATGAGCCTTGATCCAGCCCCGATTCAGCACCAACTTCAGGGGGATCACCGTCAGCCCTTTTTGCTCCACCAAGCCCATCATGCGGTTGATCTCTTTGCGATGCAGCAGCAGCTTGCGCCGCCGGGTGGGATCATGGTTAAACACCTTGCTGGCGGTGCCGTGGGGGGAAATGTGCAAATTGTGCAGCCAGGCTTCTCCATCCCGAAACAGAGCAAAGGCATCCTGCAGGTTGGCCTTCCCCGCCCGGATGGATTTCACCTCCGTTCCGGTCAGCTGGATCCCGGCTTCGTAGGTCTCCAAAATTTCGTACTCAAACCGGGCACGGCGGTTATCCACAATCGTTTTAACATTCGGATCAACGGCCATAGGCTTGGACTAGGAATGAACTCCATTGGGAGAGAGGGAACTTGTAAACACTTCCATCTTGGCCTAGCGAGGTGATGGGGATCCCTCTAACTTCTGCACAGCCCGCCCCACCGAACGCTCGGATTTTCCCCGCCAACGAAAGCGAATCGGGGTACCCGTAAAGTCAAGGTTTTGCCGAAAATGCTTCTCCATGAAGCGTCGGTAATTATCTTTAAACAGATCCGGGTCATTGACAAATAAGACAAAGGTCGGTGGCCGATCCGAAACTTGGGTGCCGTAGTAGATTTTTCCTTGTTTGCCTTGGCGATTGGTGGGTGGGGATTGCCAGGAAAGGGCATCTTGGAGCACTTCGTTCACCACGGCAGTAGAGATGCGTTTACGATGGGCGGCGACAACAGTATCCACCTGTTCAAAGATTTTCTGGGTGCGTTGCCCAGTCAGGGCGCTGACAAAGAGGAGTGGTGCCCATTCCAAAAAGTAGAGCTTGGCGCGGATGTCGCAGGTGAATTCGTTGAGGGTGTAGGTGTCTTTGTCTTCGACGGCATCCCATTTGTTGACCACGATCACACAGGCGCGGCCCTCTTCTTCGATACGGCTGGCCAGCTTTTGATCCTGCTCCGTCACCCCATCCAGGGCATCGATCACCAGCAACACGACATCTGAGCGTTGAATGGCTTTGAAGGCGCGGTTGATGCTAAAAAACTCCACCCCATAATCGACTCGGTTTTTCTTGCGGATCCCGGCGGTATCGATCAACCGGTAGGGCCGTCCCTCCCACTCGATCACCGTATCGATGGCATCGCGGGTGGTGCCGGAAATGGGGCTGACGATGGCCCGTTCGGATCCCACCAAACGATTCAGTAGGCTGGATTTGCCAACATTGGGCCGCCCCACCACAGAGATGGCAATCGGTTCTTGCTCGGCGGTGTCTGGAACTGACTCTGGCAGATGCGGCAACACCGCTTCCAGCACTTCTGCCACGCCATTGCCATGAATGCCGGAACAGGGGATCGGCTCCCCCAGTCCCAGCTCCCAAAAGGCGGCTGCCTGGGCCAGTCCCATTTGCCCCGATTCGCATTTGTTCACGGCCACCACCACTGGCAGGGGTTGTTTGCGCAGCCAACTGGCCACTTCTACATCGGCAGGAAGCAACCCCTCCATGCCATCCACCACCAAGATCACGGCTTGGGCCTCGGCTAGTGCTGCCATCGCTTGCTGACGAATATGGGGCAAAAATTCACTATCATCCCCAAAAATCAGGCCGCCAGTATCCACCACCCGCAACCGACGCCCATTCCACTCCACCTCCTGGTACAGACGATCCCGTGTCACTCCCGGCTCGTCATGCACAATGGCCGAACGGGTCCCTGCCATGCGATTGACGAGGGTGGATTTGCCCACATTCGGGCGACCAACAATAGCCACAAGCGGTAACGGCACCGTCCAACCTGTTGAAAATCGGGATATTTATCCTAACTGTTTGGGATCCCAAATGCCCAAACCAAACCATTGCTTTGGATCCGGCTCTGGCGGTAAGTTGGGTAGTTAACCCCAAGTGACGGCTGCACCGGATCCCTCAGTCCCCCAGTATTTTTTTTTTATGAACCGTGCCCTCATCCCTGCCCAACGGCTGAATAAACTGCCCGCCTATGTCTTTGCCCGTTTGGATGAGCTAAAGGCCCGCGCCCGCCAGCAGGGATTGGACTTGATTGATTTGGGGATGGGGAATCCCGACGGTCCTACCCCTCAGCCGGTGGTGGAGGCAGCCCAAGCGGCGATTGCGGATCCCGCTCATCATGGTTACCCGCCCTTTGAAGGCACGGCCAGTTTCCGTCAGGCGATTACGGATTGGTACTACCGCCGCTATGGGGTGGAGCTAGATGCCAATGGGGAAGCCTTGCCCCTACTGGGATCCAAAGAAGGACTCACCCATCTGGCTTTGGCCTATGTGGATCCGGGAGATTTGGTGTTGGTGCCTAGCCCCGCCTATCCGGCTCATTTCCGTGGCCCGATGATTGCCGGTGGACAAATTTACCCAATGATGATGCGGGCCGAAAACGGGTGGCTGATCGATTTGGAGGAAATTCCCGCAGAAGTGGCCCAGCAGGCGCGGGTGCTCTATTTCAATTACCCAAACAACCCGACGGCGGCGGTTGCACCCCGCTCTTTTTTCGAGGCGGTGGTGGAATTTGCCCGCCGCTACGATCTGATTCTGGTGCACGATCTCTGTTATGCAGAGCTGGCTTTCGATGGCTACCAGCCCACCAGCTTGCTCCAGATCCCTGGTGCTAAAGAGCTGGCGGTGGAGTTTCACACCCTCTCCAAAACCTACAACATGGCCGGGTGGCGGGTGGGATTTGTGGTGGGCAACCGCCAAATTATCCAAAGCCTGCGTACCCTGAAAACCAACCTGGATTACGGCATTTTCGCTGCCATTCAGAAGGCTGCTGAAACGGCTCTGCGCCTGCCGGATAGCTACCTACACCAAGTGCAAGAACGTTACCGAACCCGCCGCGACTATCTGATTGGCCGGTTGGCGGAATTGGGCTGGCGGCTCTCTCCTCCTCAGGCGACGATGTACCTCTGGATCCCGACCCCTCGCACGGCCAGTGGTGGGGCAGAAGGTTCGACGGAATTTGCCTTGCGGGTTTTGGAATCGACGGGGGTTGTGGTGACTCCAGGCAATGCTTTTGGGGAAGGGGGCGAAGGCTATGTGCGGATTAGTTTGATTGCCGATTGTGAGCGCATGGGGCAGGCGATGGATCGCTGGAGAGAGGCCGGGATCCGCTATAGCTAAGCGACAATACAAGGGATCCCAGCAGCTTCCATCTCTTTGACTCGTTCTGGAGGGATCCCGGCATCGGTAATGACGGCTTTAAGTTGCGTCAGTTGCCCAACCACCCAAAAATCAGAACGTTGGAACTTACTGTGATCCACGAGCAAATAGGCCTCCCGACAGTTGCGGATGGAGGCTTGTTCGAGGGCTACTTCATCCATGGCGCTGGTAAAAAATAGCCCATCCTGGGTGGAAATACTGCTACAGCTTAAAAAGACCTTATCAGCTCGAATCGAGTTGAGGGATTGTAAGGCCAAAGGGCCTGCCAATTGTTTTAAGTCAGGATTGAGGATCCCTCCAGTTAAGATTACTTCTACCTGGGGAGAGCCGAGCAATTCTTCCATGCTCAAGATGCTGTTGGTGGCGATGGTCAGGCTGCCATAACTGCGCAACATTCGCGCCAGCAAAGCAACTGTTGTACCACTGTGCAAAATTAATTTGTCCCCCTCGGAAATCAATCCCAGCGCCACCTTGGCAATGGCTACCTTTGCCTCCACATTGTGGCGAACCCGAGTTTCCCAGGAGTAGAGGTCGTCTAGAAGTTGGGCGGTCAGAAGAGTTGCCCCTCCATGTCGCCGTTGCAGTAAGCCCCGTTTTTCCAACTCCATCAAATCCCGTCGCACGGTCATCTCTGAAACTTTAAGAGTAATAGCAGTATCAGAAACACTGATGGATCCTTTTTTTTGGATCTGATCAAGGATATATTGCTGACGTTCAGCGGCAGAGAGTTTGGCTAGCATTGATCAGTGGGGTTAAAACAGAATTAAAGGAAAATTAAAACCAGAAGTTTTTTATGGCTATTTGAGGCCCGAGCGAGCAAAGCTCTGTACAAATTGTCGCTGTAAAACCATGAAAAGCAAGAGTAGGGGCAAAATTACCCAAACGGTCGCTGCTGCCAATTGTGGCCATTGGATCCCACCTTCAGTAGCAGCCAAAATGGAGAGACGAACACTGAGGGGACTAGCTTTGTCAGCAGTGACCAACAGAGGAAACAAGAAGTCGTTCCAGTGATAAACGATTGAAGCCAAAGAAAAAGCCACCAAACCCGGGATCCCCATCGGCAGGTAAACATAGAGTAAAACCTGTAGAAAGTTAGCCCCATCTATGCGGGCGGATTCTTCTAGCTCAATCGGTACGCTTCGAAAGGTTTGTCGCATCAAAAAGGTACCAAAGGCGGAGCCAAAATAAGGTACCATCACTGCCCAAACGGTGTCATAAAGACCAAGGGAGCGAATGATAAAAAAATTTGGGATAATCAATGCCGTAATCGGGATCATGATCTGAACTAGGCTCAGTAGAAACCAACCCTCGCGGCCCCAAAACCGTAGTCGAGCAAAAGCATACCCTGCCAACGTAATCGTGACCAACTGCACCGCTAGGGTTCCAAACACGATGATTACGGTATTGGTATAGCTAGGGGCGATGGTTCGCCAAGCCTGCTCATAATTTTGCCAGGTGAAGCTCCCTGCATACAGGCTGGATCCCCGCCCCAAAGGCACCGCCTCTGGACGCAACGAAATGGCCACCACCCAGACCAGAGGTACCAACCAAAGCCCCATCAGTCCCCAGGTGGCCAGTGTTGCCAGTCGGTTTTGGATCCCACGCATTGATATTTCAACTCCCTTGAATTCGTATCCTTGCATTCTCAGTCCACCTTTGTTTGTCCAGCTTCCGCCAGTCCATAGGCCAGTAAAGTTAAAAACAAGACCATCAACACCAGCAGGATACTTTGGGCATTGGCTAAATCGTAATCCCCGTTGCTGAAGGCAATACGAACGTTGAACAGCAGCAAATTGGTGGCATGATTGGGGCCGCCATCTTTGGTTAGAACCGCTATTTGATCGTAGGTTTGAAAGGCGGCTGCCAGAGCAATCACTGTGACAAAAAAGATAGTGTTACGCATCAAGGGCAGAGTTAGGTAGCAAAACCGTTGCCAACGATTGGCCCCATCCAGTTGGCCTGCTTCCATCACCTCTGTGGGTAGGCTTTGTAACCCCGCCAAAAAAAAGATCAAATAGTAGCTGGTGGATTTCCAAATGCTCATCACCATCACGGCCCACAAAGCCCACTGGGGCGTACCCAACCAATTTTGCCGGGGTAGCCCTAGCCAACTCACCAAGTCATTGGCCAGACCAAAGTTGCGATTGTAGATGAACAACCAAATGGTACCCGCCCCCACCATCGGCAGTACAGTCGGGTAGAAAAAGCCCAGCCGTAGCAGCCCTAGGCCAGCCATCTGCTGATTGAGCAATAGGGCCAGCCCAAAGGCCAGAGCCAGGCTGATCGGTACCGTTACCCCAATGAAGAGGCCCGTATTCTGTAGCACTTTTTGGAATACCGGATCGGCAAACAGGGTGCGGTAATTTTCCCAACCCACAAAGGTGCCATTCTCCCCGAAGGGATCCGTCCACTTGTCGATGGTGAGGCTGCTGTACAGAGCCAAACCCAAAGGGAGGAGGGTGAAGAGAACCACCACGACCAGGGTAGGTAAGACCAACAGAAATCCCAGCCAGTGCTGTGTACGAGTGGCTCTCCGTTTTGGCTGATGGCCCATGGATCAGTCCCGGTAACGACTGAGAATGGCATCGGCTTCTGCTTGGGCCCTCTGCATGGCTTGTTCAGGGGTGCTTTCTCCCGTAATGCTGGCTTGGATCCCGGCTTTCACCACGTCGGTAACCCGTAGCAACTCGTGTACAGCCATTTGTTTGGCAGCTACGTTCAACTGTTCAAAGGCTACCGCCGCCCCCGGTGCCCGTTGCAGATACTCTTGGAAGATCGGATGCTCATAGGCTGATCGGGTAACGGGCAAGTAGCCTGTGCCCGCAGACCAGGTGGCCATTTGTTCTGGCTCCAGCAAGAAGCGAATAAAGCGCCAAGAGGCATTCTGTTCTTCCGGGCTGCTTTGTTTGAAAATGGCGAGGTTGCCGCCGCCGGTGATCACCCCGTACTTTTGGCCGCCGGGGATAAAGGCCACCCCTACTTCAAATTTCCCTTCGGTTTGCTTGAGGATGCTGGTTTGGCTGCCGATGGTGTGATAAACCATGGCGGCTTTGCCACTGGTGAACTCGGCAGGAATTTGGGCCCATGGGATCAACCCACCCGGCATCACCTGATAATCTTCCGCCAAGGCACGCAGGTGTTGCAGCACACCAATGGTGGCGGGATGGTCGAAAAAGACTCGGTTGGCATCCGTCTCGTTCACCCAAGGCTGCCCATTGCCCACCGCCATCGCTTGGATCACCCAAGCATCGATATCAGAAGGGATCTGGATCCCCCAGGTGGTGACATTGCCACTGCTATCCCGTTGGGTCAGTTTTTGAGCATACTCAATCACTTCTGCCCAGTTGGTGGGGGGCGACTCCGGATCCAGCCCTGCTGCCCGGAACATATCCTTGTTGTAGTACATCACCGGCGTACTGCGTTGAAAGGGAATGCTCCAGGTTTGGCCCCGGAAGCGGGTGTTGAGCATGAAGGCGGGCACGAGATCGGCTTCGAAGTCGGATCCCTCCGCTTGGATTCGCTCATCCAACGGCACAATGGCATCCAAATCCACGTACATCACCGTGTGCTGGTTGCCGATAATTGCCAGATCGGGCAGCTCTCCGCCAGCCCGTAGCTGCGTTTGAATGCGATTGGTGGTTTCGTCGTAACTTCCAGAATAGACGGGTGTGATTCGAACATCGGGGTTTTTGGCGGTAAAGTCGCTCACCAGTTGGTCAAACAGCTCCGTAATCGGCCCCGGCACCAGCACCGGATAGTAAAACGTCAGCTCGGTCACCTCTTGGCTGGCAGCAGGTTGGACTTCTCCCAATAAAGACAACCCCAGCAACAGGGCAGGCAGTAGGAAGGACTTGACCTTGGCTTGCGTAGAGGGCCTTTCTACAGGGGTTTGATGCATGCTCATAATCCAGTTCCTCTCAGGCAGGTTGGCTGACCATTCTGGCTGCACGATAAGCGCCTAAGGTTAAGGGCAAACTAAGCAGAGGTAAAATTTTGTTAGAATCTTGTTTAAGAATGATAGAAATATCCTGAATACAGGAAAAAACAAACATTTATCCACCCATTCCGCACGTGACTGTATAGCCGAACACGTTTAAGCACATTGGATTAAGCACATTGGATACAGTCTGTAGGGATTTGGCCCCCTACAGTTGAGGGTCATGCCAATCTTTCGAGGTTGGTCTTTGACCCTTTGCCTTGTGAGGAGTGTTCATTATGAGTTTTGGTCATTCATGGAGATTCCGTTGGAGTGGGGCAACCGGATCCCTGGCCTTGCTGTTACGAAAAGCAGCGTAAAGCCCCCGGTTTCTAACCGGGGGATATAAGCGCACAGGCTGAATTTATTCAGCAACAGAAATAGTACATACAATAGTCCCCATGAAACGGGTCACCACCACACTCAAG
>NZ_JAFIRA010000033.1 GCF_022848905.1 Thermostichus vulcanus str. 'Rupite' | reverse complement strand
AAACTTGAGCTTGAGTGTGGTGGTGACCCGTTTCATGGGGACTATTGTATGTACTATTTCTGTTGCTGAATAAATTCAGCCTGTGCGCTTATATCCCCCGGTTAGAAACCGGGGGCTTTACGCTGCTCTTCGTAAGCTGTGACAATCTTCAAGCGGAAATCAGGGGAGTAGCTCATCAGAATATCTAGAGTCAGGCTCACCCTCTATCCTAGCCGACTAGGATGGTTGTACTTAACCACCAAAAAGGCTGTAAACAAATTTAGGTCTTGTTGTCGTTTTTTATAGTGGAGGTACCCCGCAGGGCTACTTGATGATTCACTTTGACCTAGGGGCCGAGAAGAGCGCCTAGCCACTCCCGTTGCAGCCGCTGCTGTTCTGGGGTGAGGTTGGGCAGAGCCTCCAGGGAATACACATCGGGGCGAGGTGGATCCAACGGGATCCAGAAATGCTTGAGTTGTTCCGCTTGAAACACGCTCAGGCAAATAACCTGATGGGGCTGATACGCCCGCAGACGATCCGGTAACTGGGTAGCGCTCACCTTAAACCCCTCGACCGCCACCAGTTCATCCCCCGCCCAAATCCCCACCTGCTGAGCCGGGGATCCCATATCCACCGAGCTGATGCGATTCCCCTCGCCATTAAAGTTCAGGCCCAAATAGGGACTGGGGTTGGGATGGCTGAAGGCAGTCTTCAAACCCAGACCGAACGGCTGTAGTTCGGTGTTGTAGTCCAGCTCCTCGGTGCCATCTACATAAGCTCTGAAAAACTCACTCAAATCCGCACCGGCTGCCCTCTCAAAGGTCTCTCGCAACTGACGCTCGCTATACCCCTTCTCCACCTTGCCAAACTGCTGCCACAGGTCTTGCATCGCAGTATCCAAGGATCCCTGCCCACCGGATCGATGGCGGATCTGTAGATCCAGCAGCCAACACACGAGCGCGCCCTTCAGGTAATAGGACACCTGGCTGTTAAGGCTGTTTTCGTGGGGGCGATAGAGTTTGATCCAGGTATCGAAACTGGACTCGGTTAAGGATTGCACCGCACGCCCAGGGATCCGCTGCAGCCGCCCAATTTGCTCGGCTAGGGTTTTCAAGAAATCGGTGGGGGAAAGAAGGCCGGCTCTGCGCAACAGGATGCTTTCGTAGTAGCTCGTCGCCCCTTCACAAAACCAGAGACACTCCAGGTAATTTTCTTGATTGTAATCGAAGCGCTCCAGGGCAAGAGGACGTAAGCGTTTCACATTCCAGGTATGAAAAAATTCATGCGCCACCAAGGACAAAAAGCGCCGATAGCTCTCCGGTTGATGAAAGTCTAACCGGGAGTAATTGAGGGTGGTGCTGTACTTGTGTTCAAGGCCACCAAACCCTGCCGCCGACAGATGCACAATGAACCAATAACGGTCGTAGGGCAATCCCCCGAAAAAACGGGCTGCCGTCGCCACAATCTGCCGGGTATCTGCCACTGCTCGGGCCAAATCCAGATTTCCCTCTCCCCAAACCACAAAGTAATGGGGGATCCCTTCCACCTCAAATGTTTCCAGCCGATGCAGGCCCACCTCCACCGGGCTATCCACCAGCTCGTCGTAATCTGCCGCCACAAAAGACTGGCCAGGTACTGCTCCTTCTGATCCACCCGTAACCTGACAGGGCCGCAAACTGGTGGCAATCCGCCAATCGGGCTTGGGCGGGATCACTGTCAGTAGATGGGGTTCCTGCTCCCGCCCTGGCACATAAAGGAAAAGAGCCGCCCCGTTAAAATACCCGTGGGTGAGATCCAGATGATTGGTACGTACCGTCAGCTCATAGGCATAGACCCGGTAGCGAATAGTCACCGTCTGGGTATGGTCGGATCGGGGCTGAACTTGCCAGGTATTTTTATTCACCTTGCGCCAAGGCAAAGGGATCCCTTCCTCATCTTCCACCTGAAAATCCTGGAGATGCCGGGCATATTCCCGCACCAGATAGGATCCCGGCGTCCAGACAGGCATGCGCAGCAACAACGGAACCTCCGGCTGCACCTCTCGAATCTGCAGTTCCACCTCAAACAAGTGATTGGCCGGCTCCGGCATCCGTACCGTGAAGTGTTGACGACTGAGCTGAAGGGGGGCGGCAACAACGGCCTCCGAGATCACCATGGGCGTTTTCCAATGTGTCAGGATCTATACGGAGCTAGCACAGTGCCTCTGACGGCAATGCTTCCCATCCTACTGCCTACCTTTTGTCAGGGATCCCTTGCTGAGGCATGAACGAAACCTGAAAATGTAACTCCCGCTACAAAGATATCCAGGCAGAACCTTTTACTTTAGGATGACTTCCTGCCGTCGTGATGACTTCTGAGGTCAATAGGATTGTGACTCAATCCAGGGCCTCTTGGCTGGTCTTAGGTATACACTGACCTCAAAAGGTTGATGAGTATGGCGGTGGCCGTAGCGGAAAAATCTCTGATCACAGCCTTCAAACAGTTGGGGGGACATCAGTACCCGCCTGTGATCGAAACGTTTGAGCGGGGTAAAACGATCTTTTTCCCAGGGGATCCGGCGGAGCGAGTTTACTTTCTGGTGAAAGGGGCCGTCAAGCTCTCGCGGGTTTACGAGATGGGGGAAGAAATTACCGTCGCCCTCCTGCGCGAAAACAGCATTTTTGGGGTGCTCTCGTTTATCACAGGTCAGCGTTCCGATCGCTTTTATCACTCGGTTGCCTTTACCCAGGCTGAGCTACTCTCTTTGCCGATTGAACAGGTGGAAAAATCTTTGCGGGAGAATGCTGAGCTTTCGATGCTGTTGCTCAAGAGCTTATCTTCGCGCATTTTGCAAACGGAGATGATGATCGAGACTCTGGCTCACCGGGATATGGGATCCCGTTTGGTCAGCTTTCTGTTGATCCTCTGTCGGGATTTTGGTGTGCCCAGCCCGGATGGCGTCACAATCGATCTGAGACTGTCTCACCAGGCGATTGCTGAAGCGATTGGCTCAACTCGGGTGACGATTACCCGTCTTCTCGGGGAGCTGCGCAAGAAAAAATATATTTCAATCCACAAGAAGAAGATTACAGTTCATGATCCGATGCAATTGGGCCATCGATTTGCTTGATTGGCTCGAATGGATTCATACTGCTAGGCGATAGTGGGGGCACCCCTGACAAGGCCCCAAGGGATTAACCGCACAACGCAGCAGTGGCGAACGAGCATTAAATTGGCAAGAGGGATCCCCGAGAATGCCCCCCTCTTCTGTCGGTGTAGCGACGGCACGAACCACAGCCCGGATCCCATAGAGGCAATATTTCCCCTGACGCAATTGGTAGGAATGGCGTTTTTCCAACACTAAGTAGTGCTGCCCTGCCAGTTGAACATAAGTACCGGGATGAGGGCTGACTTGCCAAGGAGATTCTTCCAAAACCTCTCCCGAATCCGCGTCGATCCACTGGATAGGCAGAGTTTGGTTTACGGAAGACATAAGGTGCGGTAGGAGTCAGCTTGGAGGAGCAGAGCGCAGGGATGCAGCTTGACTCACATTAGTGTAGTGGATTTTCCCTGGCTGGAGGTGAGCCCCGGAAAAGGTAAACCTGGGTTAAAAGATTCTGGCATCTGGTCAAGATACACCCCATCTGCGCAACGGGATCCCTACAATAACGGAAAGTTTCCCCTGCCGCCGATCCATGTCCAACAAGATCTTGATCGTTGACGATGAGCCTCACATTCGTCTGTTGCTGGAACAAACTTTGGAGGAATTGGAGGCGGAGGGGGTGGAGCTGATCCTGGCAGCCAATGGGGAAGAAGCACTGGAGTTGATCCGCACAGAACGACCCCAAATCGTGTTTTTGGATGTGATGATGCCCCGTTTGAACGGTTTTGATGTCTGCCAACAGGTGAAACAGGATCCCGAGCTTCAGCACACCATTATTATTATGCTCACGGCCAAAGGACAGGAATTTGACAAGCAACGGGGGCAAGAGGTGGGGGCAGATCTTTACATCACCAAACCCTTTGACCCGGATATGCTGACAACCAAAGCGGCGGAATTGTTGGGCTTGCGGGGATAGGTCGATGTTTGGCTGGTTACGCTCCCGGATTGGGCTACGGATCTCGTTGGTGGTGACAGTGGTGTCTTCCGCCTCCGTGCTGGCCTTGATTCAACTCTCTTCGAAACGTATTCAGGAGCTGGGGGAATTTGCCGCTTCCGAGAACGAAACCACCCTTCGCACGCAGGTGGATGCTGCCCTGACTCGCATTACCGAGGAGCAAGCCGCCCATTACAACGCCATCTTTGCTCAGGTGGGGGCCGCCGCTAGCCTGATCGCGCAACAGGCGGCTGTGTACCTTGAGGAGCAAACCTTTTACGGGCAGCAAAATTACAACCCCCAAGAAACTCTGACCCTCTACCCCAACCGCCGCTGGATCAACACCGCCGCAGATCCAGTCTCTGTTTTTTTCTCGGCTGCTGATGAGATTACCCCTGAGATTACCCAGGAGCTAAACGCCATTTCCCATTTGGATCCGTTGTTGCAGGCTTTGCAGCAGAGCCAATCCAGCATTGTTGCCAGTTGGCTGATCTTAGAGTCTTCTTCAACTCGCTATTACCCCAATACGTTTTTTGCGCCGGAATTGCCCCCCCTATCCGATTTTGATGAGCGGGTTGAGGGCACCTACTATACCATCGTTCGTCCGGAGAACAACCCCAGTGGCAAGGTGCGCTGGACGGAGGTGTACGAAGATACCGCCGGTCAGGGGTTGCTTACCTCTGCAGTGGCCCCGATTCGTGATGCCCAAGGGGAGTTTTTGGGGGTGGCGGGGATCGATCTCAGCCTCGGTACGATTGTGGGAGAAATTTTGCGGGCTCAGGTGTTGGGCGAGAGTGACGGAGCCTTTGCTGATGCCAACTTGGGGGAGTTCGCCTTTTTGCTGGATGACCAGGGGCAGATCATCGCCTTTCCGGAAGCTTATTCCCAGTTGTTTGGGTTGGTCAGTCCGGGATCCCGGCAGTTACAAATCGGGGAACTGCTGAATACCAGCCTGCTGGAATCCGAGCAGCCGCAGGTGGCGGCGCTTGCCCAAGAGATGATGGCTGGGGATCCCCTGTTGCGGGATCTGGAACTGCCACAGGGGCGTTACCGCGTTGCGGTTCGTCCACTGGAGTATCCCAACTGGAGCCTAGGGGTGGTGGTACCCCAAGAACAGATCCTCGCTTCCGTTCAACAGACGCGGGCCGCCGTCGGAGCCACCGTGCAACAGGTGAATCAACAGCTGATCCTGCTCTGGCTAGCGCTGTTGGGGGGCGGGATCCTTTTAATCTTGATCTTTTTGGTGCGGGATCTGATCACACCGCTCCAGCAGTTGGCGGCAGCCGCAGCTCAAATTGAAACCCAAATTGGAGAAGCCCATTGGCAAGAGATGCCAGGTAGGCAGCGCACGGACGAGATTGGCCTGCTATCTCAGGCTTTCCAGAATATGATCCAACGCCTCAAGGGATATACGGAACGCTTGCAGGAGAGCAATCGGGCCCTAGAGCAGGGAGTAGAACAACGGACAGCCCAGTTGGCCCAGGCGGTGAACGAGCTGCAAGATACCCTCGCCTACCTGGATGCACTGATCGAGAACATTGCCGATGGACTGTTGGTGACGGATCCGGTGGGTCAGATTTTGCGGGTGAACCCGGCCCTGCTAACCCTGTTTGGGCTAAATACTGAGGGGGAATCCCCTGTGGGGTTGCCTGTGGCGCAGGTGTTTGGGGCCGATCTGTTGGCCTTGGTGGAGCAAGCCTTGGCGGATCCCACAAAACCTGTAGCGGCGGAGATCAAGCTGGGCAACCAACGGGTGGGCAAAGCCGTGGCCGCCGCCATTCAACGCTCACAGGAAGGGATCGCGGCCAGCTTGGGGTGTGTAATGCTGATCCGCGACATCACCAGCGAAAAGCACATCGACCAGATGAAAACGGATTTCATCTCAACCGTGAGCCACGAGTTGCGTACCCCCCTTACATCGGTGCTGGGGTTTGCCAAGCTGATCCAAAAACGCCTAGAAGAGGTGATCTTTCCCGCTCTGGCTCCAGAACGAGCCTCTGATTCGGCAGCGGAGCGCAAGCTGCAACGAGCCGTCAGCCAGGTGAGCGACAACCTCGGCATTATTCTTTCGGAAGGGGAACGCCTTACCGCCCTCATCAACGATGTGCTGGATGTGGCCAAAATGGAGGCCGGTCAGATTGAATGGCACATGCAACCCTTAGCCGTCGAGGGGATCCTAGAGCGGGCCATTGGCGCCATCACACCCCTGGCGGAACAAAAGGGCTTACCCATCTTGAAAGAGGTGGATCCGCAGTTGCCCGAGGTCTATGGGGATCCGGATCGGTTGGTGCAAGTGCTAATTAATTTGCTCTCCAATGCCCTCAAGTTCACCGAGCAGGGATCCATTACCTGTCGGGCCAGGGCTTTACCCCACCAGTTGGAGATCGCCATCATCGACACTGGCATCGGCATTGCCGCCGCAGATCAAGCCCGCATTTTCGACAAGTTCAAACAGGCAGGAGATACCCTCACTGACCGCCCCCAAGGGACAGGCTTGGGTCTGCCGATTAGCAAACAAATTGTTGAACATCATGGCGGCAAAATTTGGGTGGAGAGCACCCTGGGCCAGGGCAGCCGCTTTGTCTTCACCTTACCCCGCTGGACAGACTCGGCAAATGCACCGACCGGCGGCGTTGATTTGCAGGGCATCGTGCGCCAACTGCGGGAGCATGTGGCGGCTACCCCTGACCTGATCCCGGCAACGGGTGAAGTAGGAGCTGGCTCACCGGGATCCCAAACCATCCTCGTGGTGGATGATGAGCAGCATCTGCGGCAGTTGCTCAAGGAAAACCTCGAATCGGAGGGCTACCGGGTGATCGAGGCCCAAGACGGCATCGAAGCCATCACCCAAGCCCGATTGCACCATCCGGATCTGATCCTGTTGGATGTGATGATGCCCGAGATGGGCGGGTTTGATGTGGCTGCCGTCCTGAAGAGCAACCCGGATACTGTCGAGATCCCGATTGTGATTCTTTCCATCGTGGAGGATCGGGAGCGGGGCTATCGGCTGGGCATCGACCGCTATTTCACCAAACCGATTGATATGGAGGCGCTGCTGGAGTCAATCCACGCCTTAATCGCCCAGCGAAGCTGCCGCCGTAAGGTACTGGTGATCGACGAACATTTGCCCACCGTGCGTCTGTTGATGGAGGCTTTACAAAGCCGCGGCTACCAAGTTTCCGAAGCGACAGATGGACAAGAGGGCATTCAAAAGGCCGTTGCCGATCAACCGGACATGATCATCGTCAATAGTTTGCTGGCCCGCGAACAGGGGATCATCAAAACCCTGCGCTTTGAGAAAGGCTTGGAAAATGTCTATTTTATTTTGCTGGCGGAGGAGCCAACTCGAGAAGATCCCCCAGGACAGTCTGCGGCAGATCGGTAACCCCCCTTTCTGTTGTGCCCATTTTCTCGGATCCGCTCCTATGGCATGATCAGTCTGATGGAGCCGTATCCTGCCAGAGGATGGGGCCACACTCGACTGGAGTTCTTATGGAGGGACACACCCTCGGTGGCCGCTATCAGCTAAATCAAGAACTGGGATCCAGCGGCTTCGGGCAAACCTATCTGGCCCAAGACAGCCATCGACCGGGGCAGCCCTGGGTGGTAGTGAAGCACCTCAGGCCCCACTCTAGCGATCCAGAAGTCCTGACAGTGACCCGGCGCCTGTTTCAGCAGGAAGCTAAGATTCTCGAGCAGCTGGGATCCCACGATTGCATCCCCTGTTTATTGGCCTACTTTGAGGAAGGGGCGGAGTTTTACCTGGTGGAGGAGTGGATCGAGGGAGACACCCTAGAGCAGGCTTTACAGAACAGATCCCCTTGGCCAGAAGTCGAGGTGCGCGCGTTGCTGAAGGATATTCTGCAAACGTTGGCTTTTGTTCACCAACAGGGGGTGACCCACCGCAATCTTAAGCCCGCCAACTTGATCCGCCGACAGACGGATGGGCGCTGGGTACTGATTGACTTTGGCGCTGTGAAGCAAGTCACCCTCGGTCTGCCGGCCCAAGCCGAATCTTCACGGGGATCCAGCAATTACACCATCGGCATCGGCTCGCCTGGTTATATGCCCAGCGAACAGTTGGGAGGCAATCCGCGCTTGAGCAGCGATCTGTACGCGCTGGGGTTGATCGCCTTACAAGCCCTGTCTGGGCTCCCACCCCAGAAGGTCTTTCGGGATCCCTTGACGGGCGAACTGCGTTGGCATGATCTGGCCTCAGCCAGTGCCCCATTCACGGCCTTTCTGGATCGCATGCTGTGTTGTGACTGGCGGCAACGGTTCTCGTCAGCGGTCGAAGCCCTAGAAGCGCTACAGGCTTTGCCAGAATTGGCTCTCCCCACCGCCAATACCGAAATCTTGCCCAATCCTGCTCCTGCCGCCTGGGATCCCTTGCAGGAGCCCACCACCCCACCTCGTTCCCGCCCCTCTCTACGGGCGCGGCTTCAAGTTCCACCCGCATGGCTGGGGGGAGTACTGGCGGCCTCAGGAGTGCTCACGTTGGGAGGGTTGTGGCAAATCCGGTCAGGCTTTGGCTCCTTCCCCGGCCTCAATTCACAAACTGCTCCAGTGCAGGAAGCCTCTACCCTCCGTTCTGTTGCCTCCAGGGATCCCTCGCTGGAGGACCGGATCCCTTCCCCCGCTTCGAATTCATTGGTCTTAAGCCCGGGGCGTTGGGCCAATGCCCTGCGGCTACAGGCCACTCTAGAGGGGCCCGCTGCCATTACCGCTCTGGCCATCAGCCCGGATGGAACCCGACTGGCTTCTGGCGGAGATGACGGCTTGGTTAAGCTCTGGGATCCGCATACGGGAGAGCGCCTAGAGACCTTGGTGGGCCACGAAGGATCGATCGAAACCCTAGCGATTAGCCCAGATGGAACTTTCTTGGTGAGTGCGGGGGCAGACAGAACCGTGCGGGTGTGGGATTTGAACACCCTGAGCGAACGACTGCAATTGCAGGGGCACACCGAGTTGATCAACAGCCTTGCCATTAGCCCCGATAGCCGTTGGATTGCCAGTGGCAGTGCTGACCGTACCATCCGCCTTTGGCAGGCCGACAGTGGTCAGTTGCTCCGCACCATCGATGCCACTGCCCATGAGAAGGAGGCAGAGACTGGAGTTACCTCCGTAACCTTCGGCCCAGGCCGCACTCCGCCCACCCGTGTGGCTACCCGCAGGGATGCTCCCGAAGACAGGATCCCCTTGGCCCCGACCGCGGTCATTCTGGCGGCTGCCCATGCGGATCCCACCATTCACCTCTGGGATCCCGTCAGTGGGACTTTGCTGGATACGCTAGAGGCGGACTACCCCGTCGAGCAAGTGCTCCTCAGCCAGGATGGACGCTATCTGTTGAGTGGCAGCGCCAATGGCGTTTCCATTTGGAACCTCAGCACGGGATCCCTGGAACGAAAACTCTCACAAAATTTCGCCAGCTTAGCCACCCTCACCCTCAGTCCGGATGGCCGCCTGATTGCCAGCGGTACAGATCACCGCGCCAAAGAGATTAAACTCTGGGACCTGCGCACGGGAGAACTGCTGCGTACTTTGGGTGGACATACTTGGACGGTGAGTGCGTTGCTGTTTAGCCCGGATGGACAGACCCTTTTTAGTGGTGGTGTGGATGGCTCGATTCGCATTTGGGGGCCGACGGTGGCGGAGCCGGCTGAGGATGAACCGTGAGTGTTGAGAATAGGATCTCGGGTCGGACATGGGCAAAGTGGTGATCATCGGTGCGGGGTTGGCGGGCCTGACCTGTGCCAAGGTGCTCAAGCAACAGGGTTGGCAGGATCTGCTGCTGCTGGAAAAAAGCGATGGCCCCGGTGGACGGGTGCGCACCGATGTGGTGGACGGTTTTCGTCTGGATCGCGGCTTTCAAGTGTTGTTTACGGCCTACCCAGGGGTGCAACGTCACCTCCATCTGCGCGACTTGAACCTGCGTAATTACCGCCCCGGAGCTGTTTTGGCCAAGCCCGGTCAGGCTTTTTTGCTCGGGGATCCACTGCGGGATCTTGCCAGTGGGATCCCGTCTTTGCTCAATCCGCTCGCTACCCCTCTGGATAAGTTGAAAATTCTGCAACTGCGCGCCCAACTGGCCCAACGGAGCCCTGAGCAGGTTTTTCGGGAGGGACTGGGCGGGGAAGATCTCTCGATTCGGGAGTTCCTGCACCAGTATGGGTTCTCCCCAGCCATTTGCCAGCACTTTTTGTACCCCTTTTACCGGGGCATTTTGCTGGATCCGGATCTCAACAGCAGCGCCCGCCTCTTTGCCTTCTATTTCAAGATGATGGCGGAGGGCTCCATTGCCACGCCGGCTTTGGGCATGGGAGATATAGCACGACAACTGGCCGACCACCTTGCCCCTGATCAAATTCGCTATCAGACGCCGGTTGAGCAGATTGAGGTAGAAGAGGGCAAAGTCTGTGGGATCCGCACCCGCACCGGAGACAAGATTGCCGCCGATTGGGTGATCTGTGCTACCGATGCCCTGCAAGCTCAGGTCTGGCAACAAACCCTTTTCAAGGGTTTATCGGATCATTCCGTTCATTCAGCTTATGGGTTGGAGCAGCCACCTGTTCCCATTCCCACCCAGGCCCGTTCTGTCACTTGTCTGTATTTCCGTGCGCCCTTTTCCCTGACCCGTGGTGGCTACCTTTACCTCAACGCCAGCGGTCGGGGATGGATCAATCACTGGGTGGAACTGACCCACATCAGCCCGGATCTGGCTCCCACCGGTCAACATCTGTATTCGGTTGTAGTGCTGGGGGATCCACCCCTGAGCGATGAGGATTTGGCCCAAACCTGTTGCGCCGAGCTGCAAGATTACTTTCCCAAGGCGCCAGTGGAGCATTTGCAGGTGGTGCGGGTCTATCGGATCCCTTTTGCCCAGTTTGTGCAACCGCCCGGGTTTCAAGCCCATTTACCCACCGTTTTTTCCGGCATCCAGGGGCTGGTCTGGGCGGGAGAATATACCCAGCAAAGCAGCATTGAGGGATCCCTACGCAGTGGCGAGCAGGCGGCGGAGTCGGTTCTCAAGGGTGGGCGAGCTTGAGTTAGATCTATTCTCCCAACATCTCCACAAGCGGGAGCGCCCCGGATCCAGTCTTGCTCCCTCCTCACAGGCGCTTGGGCCGAGTTCCTTAAGTCAATCCACAGAAATAAGACGGGTTTCCCATGATATGAAAGGGGTGGACTTGTTCCTCGCGAGGATCCCTCTGCCATGCAAAACGCCACGCTTAGCCCGATCCCGCTCCTGCAGCGGTCGCTTCAACTGCTCAACCCCATCTATACCCCTCTGCTGATTCTGGCCTCCCCCAGCTTTTTCATTCCAATCATTGGGGAAATTATCCCAGTGCTGGGCGGAGTGCTCAATCTGGCCTATGTGGTGGTCGGTGCGCCCATCCTGGGGGGAGCAGCCCTTTTGCTGGTGGATCAGCACCTGAAGCAGCAATCTCCCGTGTTGGGAAATAGCCTCGATCAAGCGATCTCCAAAGCAGTGCCTTTGGTGTTGGGCAGTATTCTCCTGTCGTTGATTGTCTTTGGGGGTTCACTACTGTTTGTGATCCCTGGCATTTATTTGGGGGTAAAGCTGGCTTTCCTAATTTGTGCGATTGCCTTGGAAGGTCAAGGAGCAGTAGAAGGATTGGGGTATAGCTGGAACCTGGTGAAGGGTCGCTGGTGGGGGGTATTCTGGGCCTTTTTGGCTCTGGGCTTGATTTTCGGGATCCCGATCCTGATTTTGTCTTTGATTGTGGGGGGGATTGCGGCTGCCCTGAACTTGGGGCTGTTGGTGGCTGTGGTCATCGGGGCTGTCACCACGGCGATTGTGCCCATCCTCAACATTTTTACAGTGCTCTTGTTCCGCTCCCTGCAGGAAATTCAGGGGCAAACCGCTTAACTGGCTCCATCTACCTCAAAAAAAAGGGATCCCTAGCCTCACGGTGGGATCCCGTTCCGATCGGTACTGGTCAGGGGTTGCCAAAAGCTTTGCATCCAACCCAGACGGGTTCAGTCAATCCGCTGCACCAGAATTGTTAGGCGACTGCGGGTTATACCTTGCGACTGGGGTTGGTACCAATGGCTTTCAAGGTTTCCTCCTCATACTGAGTCGCATATGCTGCCGAAGGGGGTATGACCTTGATCACGTCGATAAGCACACCGTTTGGATCAGAGGTGATGAAATGCCTCTGACCGAAGTCCTCAGAGCGCAGTGACAGAAGAATTGGAAGCCCGCTCTTGCACATTCGGTCGTACTCAGTATCCACGTCATCAACCTCGAAGTTGATGATCAACCCACCAGCGAATTTTCGACGGAATGCTTCCGGTACGGTCGGATGATCTGGGTCAAGAAGAGCCAACTCGAACGTAGCTTGCTGACCCGCTTTCAGCGGATCTCGAAACCGCCTGTTTCAATGCGACTCTGGCTAATCAAGCCTGGGGTCAAGGTTGGGACACCATCCTGATGACGGCTTGGCAACAGGCGACCACACTCTATAAATAACCCATCTTCAATCGTGCTCCGCACGACCCGGAGGGTCATCGTGCTCCGCACGACCCGGAGGGTCATCGTGCTCCGCACGACCCGAAGGGTCATCGTCTCGAAAGCTTTAGGGGAACGTTTGAAGACCCAGGATGCTGTAGCCTTGTGCGAGAGCCTGGGGGAGAAACCGATAACCTAAAGAACCCCCCGCATTCTATGCGCGGGGAGTCGTCAGGCGGGGCTTCCCGCCGATTAAACTAACCGGAAGCCCTGAGCGATTGCGCCAGTTGTTGGGGAGTCAGTTGCTCGTAAGGTTCAAAGGGCTGATGGATCCAGGGGTTATCCGGCAGGTAATCCACATAGTAGTCCGGTTGATACACCGAAGCTGCCTTATACCACAACACACCTGTGCGAATCTCTTCTATGTAGAAGCCGTAGTGATGTTTGAGCCAATGGACAGCCCGCTTTAGAGTCACACCGGAGTCCGCTAGATCATCCACCAGCAACACCTCGCTCCCCAAATTGGCGGTGGTCATGGCTAAGTCACGCGAGAAGGTCAGAACTCCCCGTTGGCGGTTGCCGGGGCCGGAGTATGAAGAAGCAGAGAGAATCGCCAATGGCAGATCGAAGAGTCTGGCTAAGGTATCGCCAATGCGCAAGCCCCCTTTGGCAATACAGACGATTTGGTTAAATTCCCACTCGCTTTCGTAAACTTTGACAGCCAACTCCTCGATTTTGCGGTGGTAGTCAGCCCAGGTGATGGAAATCTCGTGCAAGGGATCCCCCTATAGCAGTCTGGAGTGCTCAATTCTACCCATATTCTGGAACAGCGTGCAGATCAGGAGCGCACCGCCCGCGCAAAAGCCACCCATCCAAAACTGAGATAACGTTCTAGCTGCAATCCCGCCTGGTGCAAATGCTGTTGTAGCTCTGATTCCGAGAAAAAGCGCAAGCCTGTTGCCCCGAGCCATTGCTGTAGGGTTTGTCCCCACCCCTGAATCTGTTGGCTGTGCATGGAGACAAACACACCCCCGGGTTTCAAGATGCGGGCAATCTCCTGCAATGAGGGATCCAGTGGCAACTCGTTCAAGCTGGCCCCACTGATCACCGCTCCAAAGGCTCCGGAAGCCAGGGGAAGCTGCTCGGCACGAGCCCGTACTAGGGTGTAGTGGTGCCAATTAGGCTGGGCCTGTTGAGCCGCTTCTACCAATACCCCAGCCGCATTATCCAAGCCCACCACCGTCCGCTGTGGATCTGCTGCCAAGAGCAACCGGCTCCAGTACCCCCCGGCAGTGCCCAAATCCAAAACGGGATCCGCTGCTCCGACCCACTCCGTCAGCAATTTGCCCTCCCGTTCTGCGCCAAAACTTTCCCCCGTCAGCAGAGACAGCGCCCAGGGCCGCCACAGTCGGTCGTAACTCCAGGCAAACCCGGGGGAATGGGCAATCGCTTGGGCCAGACTCAGATGCAGATCCGATGGATTGCCGATAAAGTCCACAGCCCCAGAGGCCAAGATTGGGTAAATCTGACCGCAACTGGGGCAATAGATCCGATCTGGCTGGCCCTGTTCGCACCTCGGCGTTTGGGCCAAACCTTCCTGCCCACAGCTCAGACAACGGTAGAGGTGTACAGGCAGAGCAGAGGGAGAGGTGAGCATGAATCAATCCGACGAGATAAAGATCAATCAAATAAACAATGAGTTCAAATAACAACAGCTTGAACAAGGGGATCCAGAAAAAAAGGGCAGTCGCCAGGGTTCAACTCCCAGCAACTACCCTCCCCAGTGAATCAAACCATGGATCTATTCAGCAATTCATCACATGGGATCCCTTAAGCCAACTTCGGATTGGGCAACCCAGACTTCTCCGGAATGGGCACATATTCCGCCACAATCGCCCGGAACTCATCTCCATCCAGGGTTTCTCGTTCTACCAACGTATCCGCCAACCGATCCAACAAAGCCCGATTCTCCATCAGGATTTGCTTGGCTTTCTGGTAGCAACTCTCCAGCAGTTGCCGCACCTGGCGATCGATCTTAGCGGCCACATCCTCCGAGTACTCCGTGCGGTTCATCCAGCCGCCCCCCAAAAACACTTCGTTGTTGGGGGGATCCAACATGAGGGGACCCAACTCGGACATCCCAAAGCGAGTTACCATCTGACGCACCAAACTGGTGTTCTGCTGTAAATCGTTACTGGCACCCGTGGTGATTTCCGAGTAGCCAAAGACGATATCTTCTGCCGCCCGACCGCCAAAGCCAACCACAACCCGATCCAACAACCAAGCGCGGCTATAGAGGCCAGAGTCAATTTGTTCTTCATTGGGCAGTTGCTGCGCAAACCCGCCAGCCCCACTAGAACGGGGGATAATCGTCACCTTGTTCAAAGGATCCGCATGGGGTAGCAGGGTCATCAGCAGAGCATGGCCGCATTCGTGGTAAGCAATCAAGCGCTTACTTTTGCCATCCAAGAGGGGGGGTTTGGTGAGGCCAATGGTAATGCGGTCAATGGCATCGTCAATATCCTGGTTGGTAATTGCCATGCGCTGGCGCCGAGCAGCCAAGATAGCCGCTTCATTGAGCAGATTGGCCAGATCCGCCCCAGCAAAGCCAGGGGTACGGCGGGCAATGGCCTCCAGGTTGACCTCTTCTGCTAACTTTTTGCCCCGAGCATGGACCCGCAGGATTTCATAACGCCCTTTGAAACTGGGCCGATCCACCGTCACCTGGCGGTCAAAACGACCGGGGCGGAGCAAGGCTGCATCCAACACATCAGGACGGTTGGTGGCGGCGATGATGATGATGCCGGTGTTGCCCTCGAAGCCATCCATCTCGGTGAGCAACTGGTTCAGGGTTTGTTCCCGCTCGTCGTTCCCCCCGCCAATGCCAGCTCCCCGCTGCCGACCAACGGCATCGATTTCGTCGATGAAGACGATGCAGGGGGCATTTTCTTTGGCTTTCTTAAACAGGTCGCGCACCCGAGAAGCCCCTACGCCGACGAACATTTCCACAAATTCGGAGCCGGAGAGACTGAAGAAGGGCACCCCTGCTTCCCCCGCAATCGCCTTAGCCAGGAGGGTTTTACCGGTTCCAGGCGGGCCGACCAGCAAGACGCCCTTGGGAATTTTGGCCCCCACTGCCGTGAAGCGTTCCGGTTTCTTCAGGAAGGTGACCACCTCCTGCAGCTCCTCCTTGGCTTCTTCGATCCCGGCCACATCGTCGAATTTAATGCCGGTTTTGGCTTCCATCTGAAAACGAGCTCGCGATTTGCCGAAGTTCATCGCTTGCCCAGGGCCACTGGCCCCGCCGCTGGCCCGCCGCAGGAAGAAGAACAAGCCCCCCAACAGCAACACCGGAATCAACAGGTTGCCGAGGATCGCCCAAAAGGCACCTCCATCTCGGGTCGGCACTACCCCCACTTCGATCCCTTGGGCGGTGAGGCGATCCACCAACTGGGGCACGGTATTGGGCAGCAAATTCACCCGATAGCGGGTGGGATTTTGGGTTTGCGGATCGGTGGCAGTGACTTCCGCCACTTGGTTGTTATCCGTCAGGCGTACATCCGTGACACGCCCCTCCTCGACATAGCGCAAAAAGCGGTCATAGGTGAGGGCAGAGGCCAAGGCTGCATGGGCGGGGGCAGGATGCAGCATTGGACCGGATCCCTGCCAGAGACAGAAGCCAAGCATCAGGGCCATAAGCCAGCGCTGGGGGGATTGAGGCTTGTTCATAAAAAGAGGAAACACCCGCTTGATTAAAAGTCCTTTAACAAACTTAACTTGCCGACTCGGCTAGATACAACCCCGCCCCGGTTACCGATGAGAGTCTGATTAGAGTTCAGTCCCGTAGCTTATGTCCCAAAAAGTCTGTGATTAGACCGATTCAGGGGATCCCAGCTGATCCAACTTGTAGATGCGCCGCCACATTTGATCTGCCAAAGACGCGGGCAGCAACCGCATCAGACCCAGAGCCAACTTGCCGCCTGTAAAGGCGGTGTAGCGATCCGAGGGGTGGGGATCGGTCATCGCCCTCATGATCGGCTCCACGACCTTCTCCACCGGCCAAGCCATTTTGTTGAAGGAGCTGGCCATATCGGCGGTGCTGTCCAGAATGGCTTTGTAGGGGCCATTCGGGTTGACAACCGCCCCGAAGGTTTCTTCTGCTACCCGGCCAAACTCAGTGGCCACCGGCCCCGGCTCGATCAGGATCACCTTGACTCCGAAGGGGGCCACTTCTACCCGCAAAGCATCACTGAGGGCTTCGACAGCAAATTTGGTTGCGTTGTAAACCCCACTAAAGGGCATAGACATCTGACCAGCTACAGAGCTAAGGTTGATGATTCGGCCACTACCCCGTTCGCGCATTTGGGGCAACAGGGCCCGGGTGAGGGTGTGCAGGCCAAACACATTCACCTCAAATTGCCGCCGCATTGCTGCCACATCCACCTCTTCTACCGGCCCCATCTGGCCATAACCGGCATTGTTGACGAGAATATCCACCCGGCCAAAGTGATCCAGGGCCTTTTGGGCCAGGGCTTCCACCTGGGCGGTATCCGCCATGTCGGTGGGCACAACCAACGCCTCTGCCCCTCGACCCACTACCAGATCTTTAACGGTTTGCAGCACCCCTTCTCGACGGGCTGCCAGTACCAATCGGGCCCCTTGTTTGGCGGCTTCTAGGGCAACGGCTTCCCCAATTCCGGCGGAGGCTCCGGTGATCAACACCACCTGATTGGCTAAGGACGACATGGTTTCCTCTTGTTCAAACAAACGTTTCCATCCTAAAGGGCGGGTTGGGATCCCTGAAGAGAGGAATCACCACAGTCTCTGCTTGGGTATATGATCGGGGCACATCTTGTTGGATCCCGATGAAAGGGTTTGCATTTGACTGCTGATGTTTTTCTGATGTTTTTGTAGGGTATTTTTGATTGACTAGACTCAGGGTGCAGTGGCTGTGAAGTATTTCCGCAAGCGGGTTAACCAGGGGCAATCTCTGTTGCCAGAGGAACGGTGGGCGGCTATCCAGGCGAGGGTGGATCAGTTACTCAGGGCTGCAGAAGCCAACCTCCAGGCCAACTCCGAGCTGCGCCAGCAGCAGCAGGAACAGCAACGCCAATTGGAAGCAGAACGCCGCCACAGCCAAGCCCTACGGGATTCGACCGCTGACTTGCGCACTAGCGTCATGGAACTGCGGGAAGGGCAAGCCTTTTGGCAGAATCAGGTGGATGAGCTGCGCTCTTGTTTGCGGGATTTGGTTAAGGAACAAAGCCAATTGGTGCAAATCATTGCCCAGCAGCAGCAGATCCTGAGAGACTTTCAGGACGTAACCCGTGCCATGTTGGAACGGATGAGCACCGACCATGGCGACTTTCGCCACGCTATTAGCGCCCTGCTGGAACAGCTGCACCAAACTCTGCAGTATCTCATCCTGAAAGCGGGGGGCACGGTTCCCGAACCGGTACGCCATCCGGAAGCACCGGCGGATCCCCCGACTCCAGATGCTGCTGCCGCCACTCTACCCCCGCAGGAAGCCGGGCCATAACCAGATCTGCCCCAAAGCCAGGATCCCCAAACCCGACCCATCACTCCGGCAACCACTGGGGCCAAAACACGTGTAACCCGGTGGCTCGCTCCGACTTCAACAGCGGGGATCCGCCACCGGCCCTATTTTGCAATGGGATCTCCTCCGGCAGAAACGAGTGGATCCGTTCCGACTCGGTGAACAGATCCACCTGCGGCTGTCCGGGCCGATTCGGGTCTGGCGCTAAGCCCACCAGCCCTACCAAAGCATCGGTTTTGCTGGCAAACTTAAAGGCCTGTACCCCGACCCTGCCCCGATCCATCGTCGGAATCTCGCTTAGGGCCAGCCGCTTCAGATGACCCGATTGACTGGCTAGGATCAGGATCCCCTCAGGGGGAAGCAGGGTCATACCGACGATCTGTTCTTTGCGGCCCAAGCGTAGAGCTGGATTACCCATCGCCATCCGGCCCATCAGGGGAATTTGCTCCTCGTCAAGGGGCAGCCGCAGCAATCGTCCTCCTGAGGTGGCTAGGATAACAGTGTCGCTGCTTTGCCTAGGATCATGAATGGCTGCCCAACCCAGCTCGTCATCCTCTTTTAGTTTCAAAGCAGTGGATCCCCGTTGGGTGAGGCCGACAAAATCTGCCAAGGCGACTCGCTTAATCCGACCCTGCCGGCTGAGCAACACCAAGGCGGCATCCACTGAGTTGGGATCCAGCGTAAAGGTGGCAATGATCGGCTCCGGGGCTGGCAACAGGGTTAGCAACGGCACACCTCGGGATTGCCCGGTACTGAGGGGGATCCCTTCGATGGGTACCGTAAAGGCTCTGCCGGGGGCGGTTAACACCAAAATCTCTTGGCCCAGAGTAACGGACTCCAGACTGAGCAGCCTATCTTCCCCCAATTCCCGTTGGGCTGGGTTTGTGCGGGAGCGACGGCTGGGCAAGGGAATGCGGCGCACGTAGCCTTTGCGGGTGAATTGCAGCAAAAAGGTGCTATCTTCCCCTTCTTCACCAGTGGGAATTTGAGCCACTTCCGCTTCCAACTCTGAAGCAGAAAGAATTTGGGTGCGCCGGGGATCCGCGTGGGTTTTCTTCAGTTGTCGCAGCTCTTTTTTTAGGTAATTCAAAAGTTTACGGCGATCATCCAGTAGCCCCTGTAGTTCTTCGATGCGGCTGCGCAATTCTGCCTGTTCCTGTTGCAGACGTTCCCGCTCCAATCCCGTCAGGCGGCGTAGGGGCATGGCCAAAATGGTGTCGGCCTGTTCGGGGGTACACCCGAGGTGGGTTTGCAGTTGCCCTTTGGCAGTCGAGCCATCCGGGGCCTGACGCAGCAGCTCGATCACCCGATCCAAATCTGCCAAGGCCAGTAACATGGCTTCCACTTCCTCGGCTTTGCGTTGCACCCGCTGCAGTTCGGCGCGAAAAATGCGGCCCAGGGTGACTTCACGAAAATCCAAAAAGTGTTGCAGAATCCCTTTCAGGCTGAGTTGTTGCGGTTCTCCATTCACCAAAGCCAACAAAATCGCCCCAAAGTTGCTTTGTAGCGGGGTAAGTTTGTATAGCTGTTGCAAAACCGCCTGTGGGTTGGCTTCCCGCTTCAGCTCCACGACAACACGGATGCCAGTGCGATCCGATTCATCCCGCAGATCGGCAATGCCGGTGATCCGATCTTGATTCACCAGTTCCGCCACTTTCTCGATCCAGGCGGCTTTGTTCACCTGGTAGGGAAACTCTGTGATGATGATGGCGGGCCGCCGATGACGACCTTTGCCCGGTTGAATTTCCTCAAATTGGGCTACCCCCCGCATCAGGATCGAACCGCGTCCGGTCAAGTAGGCTTCACGGATCCCTTGGCTATCGACAATTTGGCCCCCGGTTGGGAAATCTGGCCCTGGGATCCACTGCAAAAGCTGCTCCGCTTCCAGCTCAGGATTGTCAATTAAGGCCAGCAAGCCATCCACCAGCTCCCCGAGGTTGTGGGGAGGGATATTGGTGGCCATACCGACGGCAATCCCCGAGGAGCCATTGAGCAGCAAAATCGGCAGTCGGGCGGGGAGAACGGTGGGTTCGACTTGGGATCCGTCGAAATTGGGCATGAACTCGACGATGTCTTCCCCCACCTGATCCAGAAGGGCCGTATGGCTCACCTGCGCCAGCCGACACTCGGTGTAGCGCATGGCCGCCGCCGGATCGTCATCCACCGAGCCAAAGTTGCCGTGCCCCGCCACCAAGGGGTAACGACTGGAAAACTCCTGCACCATGCGCACCAAGGCATCGTAAACCGCCTGATCCCCATGCGGGTGATATTTCCCCAGCACATCCCCCACCACACGGGCACATTTGCGATAGGGTCGCTCTGGCGTGAGGCCCAACTCATGCATGGCGTAGAGAATGCGACGATGCACCGGCTTCAGGCCATCCCGCACATCCGGTAGCGCCCGCCCGACAATCACGCTCATGGCGTATTCCAGATAGGAGCGCTGCATCTCCCCTTGCAGATCGGTGGCAATCACCCGCCCTAGACGAGATCCCCCGTTCGATGAGGATCCCAGTCCGTCGAGAGTCAGTTGCTGAGTCATGGCACCAAGGAGCGGAACGCTTTCCAGGTTACTGTAACCGTTTCTTTGACCGCCGCAAGTTGAGATCCTAGGCTGGCAAAGGGTGAGAAGCTGGGAACGGCACCCTTAGCGGAGGATATTGAATCTCCATGGGAGCAACTCAATGTGTTGTAGTGGGGGTTAATAGAGTATTCGCCACCCTCAGTCTCGGATACAAATTCCATCACAATTGCCGGGGGATCCCCTTCCAAGTGGGGGGTATAGCTGCGGCGGATCTCCCCTTCGGGAATGGGTTTCACCCTAGGCACATAGACCCAATCGGGAGCTTTCACCACCACTTTGTCCCCAACAGTACTACAGAGGCCGAAGTTGGAGGCAATCAAAGCATGGGCAGGGATCAACTGGGCCAGTTCCAGCAGTTCTCGCAGAGCAGCGGCTAAGAGCGGTTGTAAAGTGCTTTCCACTGGTTCATCCGGCAATGGAAAGTCTTCGGGCAGCTTTTCCCAACGAATTTGAGGGGGGGGGATTGGGTGAGCAAAGCGGGGGAGAGGGTCATGCCCTAAGGTACCCACGGTGGCAAGAGAGGCACAAGAGAGGCAGATCCTTTTCTGGGTAACCCATAGGATTCCCTCGCATCAACCCTGAACCCGTTCCATAAAGTTCCATAAAACTTGTCGAGGCGATGAGGGGTCAAGTCGTCCCGGCTAAGACAGGGATCCTCTGACAATGGATGGATAGGGCTAGGGTATGCTTGTGGGCAATAGGCAATTCTTCTGTCTCTTCCCTTCAGGAGAGAGTATGTCAGAAACTGACCCGTCCTCTGCCCACATTCTCGTAATTGAAGATGAAGCCAAACTGGCCCGTTTTGTGGAGACGGAGCTGGCCTACGAAGGGTATCGAGTTAGTGTGGCTAGTGATGGGACAACCGGGCTAATGGCAGCCCGCGACCAAAAGCCTGACCTAGTGCTGCTGGATTGGATGTTGCCCGGTATATCCGGTTTAGAGATCTGTCGGCGACTGCGCTCCACAGGCAATCGGGTGCCGGTGGTGTTGATGACCGCCAGAGATGATGTATCTGACCGGGTAGCAGGGTTGGATGCGGGGGCGGATGATTACGTGGTGAAACCCTTCAGCATTCAAGAGCTCCTTGCTCGGGTGCGAGCCCATTTGCGTCGCCAAAAGGGATCCCATGATGGCCACCTAGTGTTCATGGATTTGACCCTGGATCCGCTGACACGAGAGGTAACGCGGGGAGAGCGGCGGGTGGAGCTAACGGCCAAAGAGTATGATTTGCTGCGCTACCTAATGGAGCATCCTCGGCAGGTACTCACCCGGCAACAGATCTTGGAGCACGTCTGGGGATTTGACTTTATGGGCGACTCCAACATCATTGAGGTATATATCCGCTACCTGCGCCTTAAAATCGAAGAGCAAGGGGAGAAGCGCTTGATCCAAACTGTGCGTGGGGTGGGTTACGTACTGCGTGAGTGAGGATGCCGCTTCATGCCAGAACCCTTTGGGCCTTGGAATTGGGATATAACCGCCGTCCTAAGTGCTATGCACCGCTGCGCGACCAGAACGGCTTTCGTTGATTCTCAATCTGGAAACATTACTCTGGGGGCTGGAGCAGCAGCACTTGCCAGCGCAGCAGTTGTTCCAGTTGTTCACAACTCAGGGCAGGGGTGAGGGATGCCTGAATCTGGGCCACGGTGCGGATCCCGTCCACCTGTTGCAAAAAAGCAAAGGCCGCCTCGCTCAAAGAAATCGCTTCGTAGGCGTAGTTGAAAATGCTGCGGGAGGGCCACAACCCCAGGCAGGGGCTGAGGTGGGCAATAGCAGACAGAATCGCCTCCGCAGACTGCCAATCCTGTTGAGGCAGAGGTGGCTTGCCGAGAAACAATTCGTAGTGGGCCACTACAGGATCCAACAGTTCGATCAGTCGATAACGCTCTTTTTCCGGCAGTTGCGAGGCTTGCGCCAAGAGCGATTCATCCTTGCCCAATACCCGTTGCAATTGCCAAAACTCCGGGTTGGAAAAGCGCAAAAATTGCAAGCCAGAAGCCCGGATCAACTCAAACAGCGTTTCGATGGTGTAGTCAATTTCTTGGGGGTGCAGATACATATCCGCAAAACATTCATCGTCCACATTTTCTGTAGCCCAGCGAGTGCGCTCTTGTTGTTGAATGCGATTGTGATCCGGCAAAATTTGAAAGAGGCTACGTCCGACTTTGAGACCTGCTTGCAACTGCTCCAAAGAAGCCAGAGATTGGTGCTCGGATCCCGTCACCAGCAGGCGGATTGCCTTTTGCATCAAACGAATTTCATGGCGACCCAACTCTCCATAGACGAACAAATGCAGGATTCCACCGGGAGCCAATTTACTGGCTAGGGCTTGGATCCCGGCCTTCGGATCCGGCAAATGATGAATCATGCCCACGCAGTTGATGAAATCAAACTCACCGGGCAATTGGTCGATATCATAAACGTTCAATTCTCGGAACTGCACCGGCGGTGCCTGTGATGCCTGACAACGCGCCTCGGCAATTTCTAAGGCTTTACGGCTGAGATCAAAAGCCCAAATTTCGGCCTTAGGGTTTTGGTGAGCAATATATTCCGTCCCCACACCGGAGCCACAGCCCGCATCCAGAATTCGCACCGGACGATTGCCAGGATGGACTCCTGTACAAAAGGCGTAGGCCTGTGGCCAACTCCAACGCCAGTTCCATCCCGGAGGGGGGAGAGTGCCAATCGGTTGCGGCGGAAAAGGATAGTGATTGTAAAGTTGCCGGACTTGGTTGAGGATCTGCTCGGTACTGGAGGGGGAAGGCTGCATACACTCTATGGATGGACTCTCAGTTGCACACCATTAGCGATCTGTGGGGCATTCGGCAGGGGCGCAAGCTGCTGAGCTAACTGGATAGGACAGGGTAAGATCTGATGTCCAGAATACAGCGTCTTCCTTTCCCAACATCTAGCGAGACTATAGTGACGATATCTCCCTTTGCCCTTATCGTCATGTCTGTCCAGGCTTCTCATCCTCTGCAAACGGGTCTTACCTTCGACTGGCTCAAGCTGATTACCGAGCTGAAAACGATCTTGGATCCAGAGCGAGTCATTAGCAAGCCGGAAGAACTGCTGGTGTACGAATGCGACGGGCTGACCAGCTATCGACAGATGCCCGCCTTGGTGGTCTTGCCCCGTAGCACCGAAGAGATTGCAGCGGTGATTCAGCGATGTCATCAGTATCGGGTACCATTTGTTGCCCGTGGCTCGGGAACTGGCCTATCGGGAGGGGCTTTGCCGGTGGAAAACTGCGTAGTGATCGCCACAACCCTGATGAAGCGGATCCTAGAGATCGATCTGGAAAACCGTTACATGGTGGTGCAGCCAGGGGTAATCAATACCTGGATCACACAAGCCGTCGCTGCCCAGGGCTATTTCTACGCGCCGGATCCCTCAAGCCAGTCGGTTTGCTCGATTGGGGGAAATGTTGCAGAAAATTCGGGAGGGGTTCATTGCCTGAAGTATGGGGTGACTGCCAACCACATCCTTGGGCTGAAAGTCGTGTTACCAGACGGGGAAATCCTTGAGCTAGGGGGCAAAATCCCAGAAATGCCTGGCTATGACCTAGTGGGCTTGTTTGTGGGATCCGAGGGCACCCTCGGCATTGCCACAGAAATTACCCTGCGCCTTGTCAAAACCCCAGAACAGATTCAAGTCTTGCTCGCTGATTTTGACAGCGTCGAGGCTGCCGGTTCCACCGTATCCGACATTATTGCTGCCGGGATCATTCCAGCGGGCATGGAAATCATGGATAACTTCAGCATCAATGCTGTTGAGGATGTGGTGAATTTGGGCTATTACCCTCGGGACGCGGCAGCCATTTTACTGGTGGAAGTGGATGGTCTCCCACTCGAAGTGGAGGAAGCCAGCGAACAGGTGAAAGCGCTGTGTTTTAAGAATGGGGCGCGTCAAGTACAAACTGCTTCGGATGCCGAAGAACGCTTGCGGGTGTGGAAGGGTCGCAAGGCTGCTTTTGCCGCTATGGGTAAGTTAAGCCCCAATTACTATGTACAAGATGGAGTGATTCCCCGCAGTCAGCTTTCTCTTGTCTTGGCGGAAATTGAGCGCCTCAGTCGAGAGTATGGTTATCCAGTAGCCAATGTTTTTCATGCCGGCGATGGCAATTTACATCCTCTGATTCTTTACGATGAGTCTGTACCGGGATCCCTGGAGAAAGTAGAAAAACTGGGGGGAGAAATTCTCAAGCTCTGTGTCCAACTGGGGGGCAGTATTTCCGGTGAGCATGGCATTGGAGCCGATAAACGCTGTTATATGCCGGAGATGTTTGCTGCTGCCGATTTAGAAACGATGCAGTGGGTCAGACAGGTGTTTGATCCCGAGCATCTTGCCAATCCTGGGAAGATCTTTCCCACACCCCGCACCTGTGGCGAAGCAGCCCATGCCCATGCTCAATGGGAAGGGATCCCGGCTTTTTGACCTCTCCCGCACTCCAAGCCCATCTAACTAATTTCTCCGGGGTAATCCTGAAGGACTATCCTCCCTAGAGGGTGTCTCTTGTAGTACGACACTGGCCTATCAATTGGATTGGCGTTGTTGGCACAGTTCCTCAAAGGCTTGCAAAAAGTCTTCCTGTCGAATCACCAAGGTCTTGGCATCGACGACCAAGGACTCTGTCCCGCTGACACGAACAGCCCCGGCACGGTGACGACGAATGGCAGCAATGGCGGCTCGGTTACTGAGGAGGGCCAAATCTGCGCCACTCCAACCTTCGGTGCGCTCAGCCCAATTCTCCAGATCCACATCGGGCCCCAAGGGACGGGTGCGATTGTGGACGGCCAAGATTTCCCGTCGCCCTGCTTGATCCGGTAACTCGACGCTCAGGTGCAGTTCCAGGCGGCCAGCCCGGGTGAGAGCGGGATCCAAACTGGCTTTACGGTTGGTGGCGGCCACCAGCAGTACTCCTTGACTGGGACGGATCCCATCCAGTTCGGAGAGCAACTGCCCCAAAACGCGGTCGCTAACGCCACTGTCGCCGGAGTAGCTCCCCCGCGCGGGCGCTAGGGTATCAATTTCGTCAATAAACACCACACAGGGAGCGCATTGACGGGCTCGGGCAAACAACTCCCGCACCGCTTGCTCGGAGGATCCCACCCATTTGCTGAGCAACTCAGGGCCGGATACCGCGATGAAATTGGCTTTGGCTTGAGAGGCAATCGCTTTGGCTAGCAGGGTTTTGCCGGTGCCGGGTGGGCCACTGAGGAGTACCCCTTTCGGGGCTTGGGCTTGGGCCTGCTCATACAGTTCTGGATGCAGCAGGGATCCCTCGACAGCCTCTTGCAAAATGTGTTTGGCTTGGCCCAATCCCCCGATTTGCTCCCAACTCACCTGAGGAGACTCAATCTCCACCGAACGCAGCACCGCCGGTTTCACCTGTTGCAAAGCCAATTGAAAATCCGCCGCCGAAACCGTCAAGGATTCCGGGACAGAGGAGCCTAGATCCGGCACCTGCCGCCGCAAAGCCGCGTAGGCGGCCGCTTGACACAACCCGCGCAGATCCGCCCCGACAAAGCCCAGGGTTTGATCCGCCAGAGTGTCCAGATCCACGTCTGCATCCAGAGGCATATCACGGGTGTGAATGGCGAGAATTTCCCGCCGCCCCTCCCGATCCGGCACCTTAAAGATCACCTCCCGGTCAAAGCGTCCCGGACGCCGCAGCGCCGGATCAATGGCATCAGGCCGATTGGTGGCCGCCAGCACCACAATACCTTTGTGGGCAGCAAACCCATCCATCAACCCCAGCATTTGCGCCACCAAGCGCTTTTCCACCTCTCCTTCTACCGCCGCTCGGTTCGGGACTAGGGCGTCGATTTCATCGATAAACACCAAACAGGGGGCTGATTTGGCCGCCTTTTCAAACACCTGTCGCAGGCGGGATTCTGCCTCACCGTAGTATTTGCCGATGATTTCCGGGCCAACAATGGCGATGTAGTTTACCCCCAAGCTTTCCGCTAAAGCACGAGCAGTCAGGGTTTTGCCGGTGCCAGGGGCTCCCACCAGCAGCACCCCCCGTGGGGGTTCTAACCCCAGTTTGGCCAGCAGTTCCGGTCGCTTCAGGGGGATTTCCACCATTTCCCGCAGAATTTGCAGTTGTTCCTTCAACCCACCCACATCCTTGAGACGAGATCCGGTCTGGGTAGGCGTTGCGGTCGGGTCGGGTGGAGCCGGGGCAGGGGAAACTTGCGGCTCACTGCTCCAGGAGGAGTCCCCCCCTCCAGTGGCGGTTTGGACGCTACCGCGGCGGGGAGGAATGGAACCGGAGCGGGGAATGGAACTGCCGAGGGGACGGCTTTGAATACGCACCTCGGTTCGCAGTTCCCCACTTTGTTTTTTTTCGTCTAGCTTCTGAGCCAGCTCGATTAACTGCTCAATACCCTGTACAAAGTCGCTGAGATCTGCCATAACTAGGACTTCCATCCACAAATTGACACGATTGGACCGGCAAAAGGTTCTACACCACCCCCTTGTTCCACCTGTTCCCAGTCGGTGAACGGGATCCCGGAATGGCTAGATGTTTAGTATGACACCTTCCACCCCAGCTTCTATCGCTGGGGAGTGGGCGCAAGATCAGGATCCCAGAACTGAGACAATACGTTACGAAGCAGGGGATCCCGCTTTTGCCAACCGGCTGGAATGGGCCTGAATCTGGGCGCGAATCCAGCTCAGCCAGGGATCCAATCCAGCACCTGTTTTGGCAGAAAGACAAAAAATGGGGACAGAGGGGTTGATCTCGCGGATATTGGCCTGAATGCGCTCCAGATCAATATCCAGCACCGAGACCAGATCAACCTTGGTGATCAGCAGGCAATCCGCCTCTCGAAACATGATCGGGTATTTCAGAGGTTTATCCTCCCCTTCCGTCACGCTGAGGAGTGCCACCTTGGCGTGTTCCCCCACTTCAAACTCCGCCGGACAAACCAAGTTGCCGACATTTTCCACCAGCAACAAATCCAGTTGCCGCGGATCCAGCAGCGATTCCAGTTGGTGCAAGCCCCCCGCCACCATGGCCGCATCCAAATGACAGGCCCGCCCCGTATTGATGGCAATCACCGGGATCCCGTAGCGACGCAGCCGTTCCGCATCCAGCTGAGTGGTCATGTCCCCCTCGATCACGGCAATACGCAGTTGATTAGAGAGGGCGGCCAAGGTCTTTTCCAGCAGCGAGGTTTTGCCTGCCCCCGGCCCGCTCATGAGATTCAGGCAAGTTACCCCCCAGCCATCGAAGTGATCCCGGTTGTGGTCAGCCTGGTGTTGGTTGGCGTGGAGGAGGTTAATCCCCATGTCCAGCACTTGATGCATGGTAGAGCCTGTGAGAGGAGAGTTTAGGCAGGGAAAGCCCTAGGAAGACCGGGACTTGGCCATTTCAGGGATGGGGGTAGGGCTAGCCGAAAGTTTACGCACTTCCGAACAGAAGGAGGCCATGCTGAACCCTCCAAACCGCTTGACTGTGCTGGCCCGCAGCCGCAAATTGGGGCTGGCAAACCAAATACGCTCCTCCGATTCGGTCATCTCATATTCCGTGTAGAGGGTGAGGGCACCATCGGATCCCATCACATAGGTACCCGCCACGGGCACTTTCTCGGCATACCCTTGATCCCGCAACAGTTGCCCCCGCGTTGGGTCGGCCTCGTCCGGGATCGGCACCAACACCACATCCCCCTTGTACTCTTCGTTATCCCACTCCTGTTCGCCATTCCACTGCACCCGCGCTGCCCCAACAGCCCGGCGCGGATCCACCTTAAACAGCTTACAAATGCGCACGACCGCCGGATCATCTGCAGCCAGGGTGGCGATCTGTACCTTGGACTTACCCCCCTCGGAGCGGCGAAAAGCAAGATGGTGGCTGGTGCGCTGACTCATCCACTCCCCAGCACTAAGGGCGAAAAATTCCATTACGGTCATCATGGCCGACGCGGGATCCTCAAATCGATTGGGACAAAGAGTTGAACATCTTGAACAGTAGAAATGGCTGAACAAGATTTGCTGATTTTAACTTGCCCAGCCACGCTGACTCACTCCTGACGGATTTGATGTTCCCGCCAGAACTGCTCGGCAAAGGCCACGGTTGGGTGAATGGGCGCTCGCGGGTGACTGAGCAGCGGCATATTGGCCTGCTCTGGGGTACGGTTGCCCTTGCGTTGATTACACCGTTCACAGGCCGTCACGACATTGTCCCAGCTATGGGATCCCCCTTTGGAAAGGGGCACCACATGATCCAGAGTCAGGTGGTTGGTGCTGCCACAGTATTGGCAAGTGTGGTGATCCCGCCGCAACACTTCCCGCCGATTCACCGGAGGGACGCGCCAAGTGCGTTCTTTGCCTTTGATGGTAAGGCGAATGTGTTCAGGTACCTCGATCACATGACTGGGGGAGCGCACCTTCCACACCGGCACATTCATCATCGCCAAAGGCTCCGCTTTGCCCGTCAGCAGCAGCACAATCGCCCGCTTGATGTTGACCCGGCTAATGGGCAGATAGTTTTGGGAGAAGACGACGATCGACTGTTCCAGAATGTGGGTAGCAGCAGTCATGGCTTAGCTCCTCCATTTGCCGCCATTCTCCTGAGGAATCTGCCGAATGGCAAGCTTTTCCCCAGAATTGGGATGAACTTGCAGGGAAAGGCCCCTGGAACATCCTCCTCAAGGCGGCTAGATTACGATGTAGTTTATTGTAGTACAAGTAGGCATGACGGCCTAAGGATGCCGCTACTTATCCTTTGGGATCCGGCTGAACCCCAGAGTAGGGTTGTAAGGGCAGAGTGACCGTGAAGGTGCTGCCCTTGTCGGGAGCCGATGACACGCTGATCCGGCCGCGCATATTTTCTACAAAGGCTTTGGCAATTGTCAGACCAAGGCCAATGCCCCCTTGCTGGCGACTGCGGCTGGTGGAAACAGAGTGAAAACGTTCGAAAATCCGGGATTGCTGATCCAATGGGATGCCAATGCCCTGATCCTGAACCTGAATCAAGGCTTGGCCGGCGGATTCCTTGAGACGCAACGTGATGGGAGCATCGGGATCCGAGTAACGAATTGCGTTGGAAATCAGGTTCAGCATCACCTGCTTAAGACGATCCCAATCCGCCATCACCGTTAGAGGAGTCGGGTGATTTTCCACAAAGATGGGGTTAGGCCCCAATTGCTTGGACAGAGCAGCAATCTCTTCCAAAAACCAATCCAAACGCAAGGGTTTCATTTGTATGCGCGACACCCCTGATTCTGCTCGTGCCAAATCCAACAAATCCTTGAGCAAGCGAACCACCCGTTGGGTTTCTTCCAGAGAAAGGGTGAGGTTTTCCCGTTGGTGATCCGTCAGGTTGTCGCCTCGCCGCAAAGTGCTTTCTAGGTAGCCATGCACAATTGCCAAAGGGGTGCGCAGTTCATGGGAAATGTTGCTGAGCAGTTGTTTTTCCTGATCCCAAGCTGCCGACAGGCGATTCAACATGCCGTTAAAGGATTCCGCCAACTGCTCCACTTCGGTAGGGGCATTTTCCAAAATCAGGCGGGCTTGCGGTAGTGTTTGGGGGGAGAGGGTCGCCGATAACTGGCTCATGCTGTGTAAGGGCAAGAGAGACCGCCGGATCAACAGGGATCCCAAAAAGGCAATCAGCGATGCGGTAGAAACACCAGATAACACCAAGGTGCGCAGAAAAGCTAAGTACACTTCGTAGGAATCGGTAACATCTGTAACAGTAGTAACTTTAAGACCATTGGGATTGCTCGGATCCAGCGGTTGCCGACAGAGGATGAAGTAGTAATCCCGATCCCGCATCAGGGTAGGCACAGCGGGCGGGGTAATGAGCACCTCTGGCTGGCTGTCGAAATTGAGAGACGTGGCCAAGACATCTCCCGCTGCATTGGTGACCTTAAACCAGCGATCCGAACGGGTGTACTTGTCGATGGTGCGTTGGATCGCCATTGCCTCTGGGTAAAACTCTCGGTAGGTAGCTACATCCTGCTGAAAGGCACCAACCGTTGTTTCATGCCAACGATTAGTCCGCACAAACAGGTCGTAGCGGAGGCGGTAAGTGGCAATTCCTCCGGTTGTTCCCAACACCGCAAGGCAGGCCCCGATGGAAATCAACATCAACCGATTTTGTAAGGACCGCCAGAGAGAGGAAAACACCCCGTTACCCCACCGCGACGGATTCACTTTATCGACTGGGGCTGATGTTCATCTGAAACCCTGATGAGAATTTACTGAATGTTTTAAGGAGATGATCCCCAAGAAGAAATCTCTACCCAACCGGGAAAATAGCGTAACCATGAAGGGATCCCAGACTTTCCAGAGTTTCTTACGATCGGGAAAAGGAGAGATGGGCTAGTATCCGGGTGATGGTCGGATCCCGTATGCCCCATGACCTACCCGCTCCATGTTGCCTTAATCTGGCACCAGCATCAGCCTCTTTACAAAAGTCCGGTGGCGGGAAAATATCGCATGCCCTGGGTGCGCCTGCACGGCATCAAAGACTACCTGGATCTCATCCTGCTGTTGGAGCGCTTTCCCCGTCTGCACCAAACCGTCAATCTGGTGCCCTCCCTGATCATACAAATCGAAGAGTACGTGGCAGGTTCAGCGTTTGACCCCTACCTGGAGCTGACCCTGACCCCGACAGAAAAACTCAACACCGAGCAGTTGCGCTTTGTAATCGAGCGCTTCTTCGACAGCCACTACCCCCACATGATCGAGCCCTATCCCCGCTATCGGCAGCTCTACGAGCAACGGGAATCCCAGGGGGTGAACTGGTGTTTGCAGTACTGGACTCAGCAAGACTTCAGCGATTTGCTGGCCTGGCACAATCTGTCCTGGTTTGATCCGCTCTTTCAGGAGGATCCAGAAATCGAAGGCTGGATCAAGATGGGATCCGGGTTCACCCTGGCGGATCGACAACGGATCTACGCCAAACAGCAACAGATCCTCAGTGCCATTATTCCCCAGCACGCCAAAATGCAGAGCAGCGGGCAACTGGAGTTGACCACCAGCCCCTATACCCACCCCATTTTGCCCCTGTTGGTGAGTGAACGATCAGCACGGGTGGCTCGACCGGGATTGCCCTTACCCCGCTACAGCTTCCACTGGGAACAGGATGTCCACGTTCACCTGGAACGGGGTAAACAGGTTTACCGAGAGCGTTTTGGCCGGGATCCGCGCGGGCTGTGGCCCTCAGAACAAGCCGTCAGCCCTGCTATTCTGATCCCGATTCAGAAGCAAGGTTTCAACTGGATCATCTCTGATGAAGGGGTCTTGGGTTGGAGTCTGGGGCACCCTTTTCACCGCGATGAGCAGGGTCATATCCTCGAGGCGGATCAGCTTTACCGGCCTTATCGCCTGGAGACGGAATTGGGAGAATTGGCGATCATCTTTCGGGATCACCGCCTTTCGGATTTAATCGGCTTCAGCTACAGTGCCATGTCTGCCGATGCCGCTGCCAAAGATCTAATTGGGCACCTAGAAACCATTCGCAACCGCCTGCCGCAGGATCAACCCTGGCTGGTCACCATTGCTTTGGATGGAGAAAATTGCTGGGAATACTATCCGCAAGACGGTAAGCCCTTTCTGGAAAACCTCTACACCCGCCTCAGTCAGCACCCATCCCTACGTTTGGTGACAGTTTCCGAGTTTTTGGATCAGTTTCCCCCCACCGAGTTTTTGCCTGCAGAGCAGCTCCACAGCGGCTCTTGGATCGAGGCAGATTTCACCACCTGGATCGGGGATCCCGTCAAAAATCGCGCCTGGGAACTCCTCGCCCAAGCCCGTCAAGTGATTCAAGATCACCCCAATGCCAACCCACAAGCCTGGGAAGCCCTTTGGGCCGCGGAGGGATCCGATTGGTTTTGGTGGTTTGGTATGGGCCATTCCTCTGCCCACGATGCCGTTTTTGATCAATTGTTTCGGGAACACCTGCAAGCGCTCTACAGTGCCCTGGGTGAAACTGTGCCGACGGTGCTGTACTTTCCCCTCGAAGACCACGATGGCCTCGGGGATCGCCTGCCCCAGGGATTTATTCACCCCACCATCAATGGCCGACCGGCAGAACGGGAATGGACCCAAGCGGGGCGGGTCGAGATTGGGGGGGCAAGGGGCACCATGCACCGCAACAGCATCATCCGGCGCCTCTGGTACGGCTTTGACCACTTCAACTTCTATTTGCGGCTGGATTTCAGCTCCGCCATCCAACGGCCCAAACAACTGCAAGTGCTGTGGTTTTATCCCAACCGCATTACCGTCAACAGCGCCATTCCCCTACAATCGCTGCCGGAAGAAGCCCCCCTTAATTATCACTATCGCCACCTGTTGCAGTTGTTCTTACCCTCCCCCAGCCCTGGTCAGCATCCCGCCCAGGTTGAGGCTAAGCTCCTAGAGGCCGGGGCTAACCACAGTTGGCATGCGATTGACCATCAAATTCAAGCGGTGGTGGATACCTGCCTAGAGGTGGCGGTTCCTTGGGCTAACTTGGGCACACAGCCGGGGCAAGAAATGCAGTTCATCATTGTGGCGGCGGAACGGGATACGTTCCAGGAGGCGATCCCTCCCAAAGCTACAATTGCCCTGCGCATTCCGTGAGCCTGTTTTTCCTCATGAGTAAGTAAGATCCTTGGCATGCTGCGCGACCTCTATCCCCCAATTCAGCCCTACGATCAGGGCACACTGGCGGTTTCACCTCTGCATACGCTGCACTACGAGCAATGTGGGGATCCCGCTGGTCAGCCGGTCATTTTTCTCCATGGTGGGCCGGGGGGAGGCATTGATCCCATCTATCGACAGTATTTCGATCCCCAGCGTTGGCGGGTGGTGTTGTTTGATCAACGCGGCTGTGGGAAAAGTCGCCCCTACGCTGAGCTGCGAGAGAACACCACCTGGGATCTGGTGGCGGATATCGAAAAACTCCGTCAGCACCTGCGAATCGACCGCTGGTTGGTGTTTGGGGGCAGTTGGGGTAGCACCCTCGCCCTCGCCTATGGGCAAACCCATCCGCAGTCTTGCTTGGGGTTCATTTTGCGGGGCATTTTTCTGTTGCGCGCTTTTGAAATCCGCTGGTTTTACCAGTCAGGCGCCAACCACTTCTTTCCAGAGGCTTGGGAGCACTTCCTAGCGCCGATCCCGGTAGAAGAACGGGGCGACCTGTTGGCAGCTTACCATCGCCGCCTGACGGATCCTGATCGAGAGGTGCGGTTGAGGGCGGCGCGAGCCTGGGCCATTTGGGAGGCCAGCACCAGCAAGTTGATCCCCAGCTCAGATTTGATCGAACGGTTTGGCCAGGGGGAATTTGCCGAAGCCTTTGCTCGCATTGAGTGTCACTACTTTGTCCATGGCGGCTTTCTGGATCCCGAAGATCAGCTGCTCAGGGGTGTGGAGCGTATTCGCCATCTGCCGGGGGTGATTGTGCAGGGTCGTTACGATGTGGTCTGTCCACCCATTTCTGCCTGGGAACTGCATCAGGCTTGGCCAGAGGCGGAGTTCCAGTTGATCCCGGATGCTGGACACTCCATGACGGAACCCGGGATCCGCAGTGCCCTCATTGAGGCTACCGATCGCTTGGCTAACCTATGAAACCTTGAGATGACCCGGACAAACCGAGTTCGGCTAAGGCTCTGAAAAGCTTGAAGAATTGCAACACAAACGCCAGCAAAAACCTGGGATCCAGTCCGGAAGCACGGCCAAGCCTATCGACAGTTACCGATTTTGGGTTTATCACTGAGGGAAGGGTGGCGCTAAACTGCCCCAGTCAAGGTTTCCGCCGTCTTGATTTGTTCTTGTGCGGTCCGGACTCATCCTTAATCCATTTTCGCCGTTTCCAGGGTCGAACCATGCAGAAACCAACCCATCTGTTCAAGCTTGCCTTAGCCCTGCCCGCTTCCTTTTTGCTGGCAGATGCAGTTGTGGCCTATCCCTGCGACTCGGTTGGGGGTGAAGCCTACAACTCCTATAGCCCCACCGTTCAGGTCACCAGCCACAGCGCCAATGGCTTTACGGTTCAGGTGGTACCGGCTTCCTTTATCAATGCTGTTGCCAATGGTTTTATTGGCGTTGCCATCGAGGCCGTGGATGATCAGCCGGCCCAGACTGGTCTTGGCCGTCGCTTGTTGGGCTCCGCTCCTACAATTCGCGGAGTGCAGGTGGTTGGCCTGCTCAATGATGGCCCGGCTCAACAGGCTGGCTTGGCCCATGGCGACATTTTGATCGGAGTGGATGGCCAGCGAGTCACTTCAGTGCAGCATGTGCAGCAGATCATCCAGAATATCCCGGTTGGCCAATCGGTGCCGATTACATTCCGCCGTGGGGAACGGGTACTGTCTACGGTGGTTGCTGTCGGGGATGGCCGTGTCTTGCGGCCCCTGATGTTGCAGCAGCAATGATTCCCCCCTGTAGAGGTTGATTTGGCTGATTGGAAGGCAACATGGGCGGCCTGGATGGTCTGTGGCTTGAATGGGCTGCTCTTCCTTGCCCTGATCGCTCTTATTCCTAGGGTTTGGGGCTTGAGATCGGCCCTTTTGGCTACGGCACGGGCTATGGAGGATTGGCGTGAAGCGGCTCAAGGAGCCTTGGCTCCCACTCCGGCTGAGTTATTGCGCCTCAGGCAAAGTTTACAAGCCAATCGAGCCACCCTTACCCTCTGGCAGCGGCGGTTACAGTTTTGGCAAGGGATCCGTCGGGTGGTGTTCTGGTTGAAGGATCGATTTTACTAATATTTTTATTAAAATTTTATTAAAAACATGGCAAGGCTGGGGTATCTAAGGTGAGCAGCAGTTCGTCCCTGGCCAATCCCATCCGGCTACAAGTGATGGCCAATGCCTTGGCGGGGATCGCTGAAGAAATGGGGGCCCGCCTGATTCGTGGTTCCTATTCCGCCAATATCAAAGAGCGGCGAGACTGCTCCACGGCTTTGTTCGATGCCCAGGGATCCTGCATTGCCCAGGCAGCCCATATTCCGGTGCATTTGGGGGCGCTCTCGGAGGCGGTACGGGCGGTGATGGCAGCTGGCCCTCAGTCGGGGGAGGTCTTTTTGCTGAATGATCCCTATCAAGGGGGATCCCATCTGCCGGATCTGACGGTGGTGACGGCCATTCCTGCCTTGGAGGAAACCACTGTCGTCAGCGCTTACGCCGTCAACCGTGCCCATCACGCTGATGTGGGGGGCATGCGTCCGGGGTCTATGCCCGCCGATTCGACAGAGATTTGGCAGGAGGGCCTGGTGATCCCGCCGGTGCGGTTGGCTCGCCTGCAGACATCGGGAGCCTTGGATTGGAACGAGGACTTGCTGCGTTTGATCTTGGCCAATGTGCGCAATGCCGAACAGCGGCGGGGGGATTTGCAAGCCCAGGTGGGAGCCAACACCATTGGGGTACGCCGCTTCCGAGAGTTGTTGGCCCAGTTTGGAGAAGCAGAAACCTGGCGGTTGATCGCCGGAGTCATCGATTACAGTTGTCAGCGGATGCGGGCCCAAATTCGTGCCTTACCGGATGGGGTATACGAGGCAGCGGATTGCTTGGAAGGCTATGGCGATCCCCCAGAGTCCATCTGGATTCGTGTCCAAATTGAGGTGCGCGGCGAAAGCTTACGGGTAGATTTTACCGGCACAGATGCGGCTAGCACCGGCAACCTGAATGCTCCTTTGGCGGTAACCCGGTCAGCGGTGTTGTTTGCCCTCCGCTGTTTGCTGGATCCCTCTGCCCCTAGCAATGCTGGGGTGGAAGCCCCGATTGAGATTTTTGCTCCCCGGGGGTGCCTGGTCAATGCCGAGTTTCCGGCAGCGGTGGTGGCCGGTAACGTAGAAACTTCGCAGCGAATTGCCGATGTCGTGTTGCGGGCCCTTGCCCCCGTGGCGGGATCCCTGAGTATTGCCCAAGGGCAGGGCACCATGAACAATTGCGTGCTGGGCAACCGCCACTTTACTTACTACGAAACCCTGGGGGGTGGACAGGGCGCCAGTCCCCACCGGCCCGGCCCAGATGGGATCCATGTCGGCATGAGCAATACCCTCAATACCCCAATTGAAGCCCTAGAGCTGGAGTATCCCCTGCAGGTGATCCGCTATGAGCTCCGTCAAGATTCCGGCGGCCATGGCCGCCAGCGAGGGGGCTGGGGACTGATCCGTTCCCTGCGGGTTCTAGAAGATTGCACCCTCTCTTTGCTCACCGATCGACGGCACCACACTCCCCAAGGGGAAGCTGGGGGCGAGTCTGGACAGGTGGGGATCAACCTCCTCAACGGGGATCGCTTGCCCAGCAAAACAAGCCGACCTCTACAAGCAGGAGATGTGATTACGCTGCACACCCCTGGGGGGGGTGCTTGGGGATCGATAGAGTCTGTAGAGTCTGTATCAGATGGAGATGCTAGTGGGATCCCGTACTCAGACAGCGGAGATGGGTGAAGAACAACTGCTCACAGCGGCGCAGCACTTCATCCCGACTGGCGAAGTACTCCAGCCTTTGTACTTCTTGACCTTTCTCAAACAAAATTAAGGTCGGTAGAGAGCGCACCTGATAGCGACGAGAGAGCAGGAAATTCTCGTCCACGTTCACTCGCACTACCTTAACTGCCCCCTCCCATTCAGCGGAGAGACGGTCGGTAATGGGCTGGATGAATCGACACAGCCCACACCAAGGAGCGCCAAAATCCACCAAAACCAACCCAGCACCTGTCAAAAGTTCTTGATTAAAAGTATCTAATGCGACTTGCAAGATCGCGACTCCCAAACTAAAGAAGTTCTTTGGGATCATGCTACCAGGCAACTCGACTGGCTGCAGACACCATTTGTGTATGGAAGGCGTAAAGAATCAATACAAAGCTGAACACACCCAGATAGGCCCAGCGGAAAAATTCTCGTGGGCGCAGCTGCTGTCGCTTCTGCAGAATCGCCAAGCCGGGGATCACGGAGGTGCGGGCCTTTAACTCCCGGAAGGATTGGCCATATTTCCGCTCCAGTCGGTGATCCCCGTGCCAAACCGCAAAGAGATGGTAGGCAATTAATCCTACTGAGGTCACCACCATAAAACTGGATCCAATCCAAAGGGAATGGGCCACACACCAAATCACTTGGCCGACCATTTGCGGGTGGCGGGTGATGCGAGTGATCCCCGTCTCAAACAGATGCAGTTCCGGTTTTTGAATGGCGGCAATTTCCAGCAAGTTGAAAGTGGCCGGATACAAAAAGAAAAAAGAGAGGGCAGACAGAAGAAGAACTGTGGTGTGGATCCCGGGAAGCGCTTGCAGATTCCACAGGATGATCCCGTCGTAGCGATGGTTGAAAAAGTAGATCAACAGCAACAGCGCCAAAGGAAGGCTCACGCAAGCAAAGAACAGGCGATACAGCCGGGTTCCCATCCACTCCTCTCCCCAAGGCCGCAGATAGGCGAATCCGCTGTGAGCACAGGCAAAACCGAGAATCAGGACCAACATTGTCCCATGGGATCCGTAGGGGGCTATTCCCTGCAGGAGATTGCCGGATAGGGTGAACTGCATCGGTGGTTTGCTCCTCTTCCGCCACGGCCTGTCTTATGCTTAAAGATAAGTTACATTAGGCCTCCCATGTTTAGAACTTTTTTTCTGCGCCTTGTTGGACTGTGCTTATCCATCACCCTTCTGCTGGGCTGGGGGAATCCAGACGCTCAAGCCGCCCGCCTCACGGGCAAATATTACGAAGACAGCATGACAATGATTCAAACCCTGCGCACCGTCCTTTCGGAAGGGGATCCCGTGATGAACCCGGAGGAGGCTCGTGCTGAGGCAATGGAGGCGATCCAAGAATTTTCTGGGCGCTACCACGGCCAACGCTACGATAAGCTGCAATCTTTTACCACTCTGCGCACCGTGTTTAATACCCTGGCTTCCCAATACCGCATGTCCAATCGTCCGCTGAAGCCGGAGCGGATGGAGCGGGTGCTAATGCAGCTGGATCGGGCAGAAGTGGCATTGCGGCGGGAAGGCTAACCCGGAAGCTGATCCCGATCACAGGCAGACTCCGCTCCCATTTTCTACCTTTTCGACAGTGAACTCGGTCAAAGGGGCTCAGGGATTTCTCATCCGCCCTTCAGCGCTCTTCAAGCTTCTGAGCTGAAACTGAGAATCAGGAGGGCCGAGTGGTTTTGCTGAGGATCCCTCGGCTTGGAGAATTTGGGAGGTTGTCATGCGTAAGACTCAATGGATCATTCTTTCGGCGCTGTTGGCTGTTGGGATTGGGGCAGCCAGCCTTACTCCACTGCAAAACCCTACCGTTCAGGCCCAGACAACAGTGATGGCCTCCGAAGTCGGGGAGAGCTCCGATGGGCCTTTTTTTGCGACGGAGGGTCTGGCGATTCGGGGTTACGACCCCGTGGCCTACTTCATCGATGCTCAACCGGTTCAGGGTTCTGCTGCCCATGAATGGGAGTGGGGTGGAGTAACCTGGAGGTTTGCCAATGCCGACAATTTGCAGCGGTTTCGCAACAACCCAGAGCGATTTGCCCCCCAATACGGCGGATTTTGTGCCTGGGCGGTGGCCCATAACTATCTTTACCCAGTCGATCCCTTTGCTTGGCGGATCGTGGATGACAAGCTGTACTTGAATGCCAATCAGCGGGTGCAGCGCAACTGGGAACGGGATATTCCAGGATTTATCGAGAAAGCTGATCTTAACTGGCCCGAACTGAGAACCCAGTAACCTCAATCCTCAGGGGATCCCTCCTAAACTTCAAGCGGTGCGCAGCAGCACCTTGATCCCCACCCGATAAATGCCGCTTTCACAGAGTTCTAGATGACCATCCATTTGCTGAAGCAATCGTGCACTAACTCGCCAAGCAGCACTGATATCCGGTTCGATTGGTACATGGCATCGACCCTCCAGGCTCCATTCCAGGCACAGTTGCCCTTCCTGCTCGGGAGAAGGATAGGTTTGTAGAGCCATTGAGCCGTAGCGCAGGGTACGAATGCCCCATCGACACACCCCCAACAAAGCCTGCACCAAACCATAGGGATCCGCCCAGACCGTCAAGGTTTCGGAGAGGGGAGGCAAATCTGGGACCTGAGGTTCTGTTTCCTGAACATGTGGATGCAGGGCCGGCCACTCGTATCGAATGCCCTGATCCTGCGCCTGTAGGCGGGTGAGGCTGTGTACATCCTGCAAGAGTGGGTACAGCGGAGTGGGTTGCGGCTGGAGGGGTTGAATGGGCAAGTTGTGACGGGCAAGACGGGTGTATTCCTCTAGGAGCTTAATCAGGCGCTCCACCGCTTCTTTGGCGCTTTGAAGGTACTCCCGTTCCTCTTCCGGGGAATCACAGAGATCAGACAACACCAATTGCAGGGATCCCATTTGGCTGCTGAGAGGGTTGCGCAGCTCGTGGCCAATGCTGAGGAGCAACTCCTGTTGAAAGGCCCGCATCACTTCCGAGCGCTCAAAGGCAAACTGCCAATCCACTGCCTCTGTGTCAGGGGTCAGGAGGGTATCTTGGGGGCTATCCGGTTTGGAGCCAGCTGAGCGCAACGATTCCCTCACACAAAGAAGGTGACCAGGGGAGCTAAGGATCCCGCTTAATTGTCGAGCTTTGCTCTCGAGGCAAGCTAAACCATACAGATCCTATCCTGGATGCAGAAACCCGGCCAATGGGATCCCCCTATGAACTGGGCAGGAAATGGGCGCTCACCACCCGCTCGATTCCTGCCAGATCGAGGTGAACTTGAATCTGCTGATAACACCCAAGGGCTTGTAACTGCTCCACCACCCACGGGGCTTGTCCCTGCATCACCTCCACCGCCCAAAAGGAGTTTGGGGCAAGGTACTCAGGTGCCACCTGGATCAGCAGCCGCAGGGCCTCCAATCCATCCGGGCCGCCATCCAGGGCTTGCCGGGGTTCATGCCAACCCACTTCCGGCATCAGGTTAGGGATCTCCCCAGAGGGAATGTAGGGAGGGTTGGAAAGGAGGCCGCGCAGTTGCCCCCGCCAGGGTTCCAAAGGGACAAACCAAGAGCCAAGCCGTAACTGCACCCGCTCCTCAAGGGTATGAGCAGCCACATTAGCTGCCGCTACTGCCAATGCCTCTGGGCTGGAATCGACCGCCAAAAGCTGCAAGTTGGGGTGTTGACGGGCCAAAGCGATGGCAATTGCTCCACTGCCGGTGCCCAGATCGGCAAAACAGGATCCCTGGGGCAAAGGGTTGGCTTGCAGCCAAAGGGAGGCTTGTTCCACCACCAACTCAGTCTCCGGGCGCGGGATCAACACCGCCGGCGTCACCTGCAAACTCAACCCCGCCCACTCAACCTGCCCCAACAGGTATTGCAGAGGGATGCGCTCTTCCAGCCGTCGCTGCCAAAGGGCTTGCACTTCCTCTAAGGGATCCCGTTCCCCGAGCTTGCCTACAGGTTCCTGCCCCATCAGTCGTTGCAAGGGCCCCCAGCCCAGCTTTTCCCGCAGCAGAATATCCACTTCTTCGGAAGGGATCCCTGCTGCTTGGGCTGTGCCCAGGGCTTGTAAACGCCACTGCTCTAGCCTGGCAGCCGTTGACCCTTGCGGCAGGGCTCCCATAGTTAGAAACCAAAGAAACCACCAGAGCCCTTAGGGATTGGCAGGACGAGCCAAAGACTGGATGTATTCCAAAGAGGAGCGAGAGGGAATAAAGGCAATCTTCTGCACATCTGCCTGGGCATCGGGAGCCAACATGCGCTCCACCACAATTGCCAAAGAGGTAACTTCAATTTGAGTTTGCTGGACAACATCGGGGTTTTGCGCTGCGGCGCGATCCAAAGCCCCTCTGAGGTCATTGCGATCAAAGAAGAAGGGCACGACTTCATAGCCATCCTGTTCGATGGTAAGCAAGCCTTCCCCAGAGCGACCATAAAAGAGAGGTACGCCAATCGCTTCGGGGGGCACATTTTGGCCAGTTTGCTGCAACACCTGCTTGGCGGCTTCTACATCTGATGGACGAGGCACCACCTCGAAGAGAAGATCCCCATTTTTGGCTCGCTCTTCTTCCGATTTTTCATAGGCATATCCCAACGAGAGAGGGACTACCTGAGCTTGACTCGCCACCTCTGGGTTACTGGCTTTCACCTGCTCCAACACTTGTTGAGCCTGGGCTTGATCCAACCAAAAGGAAGCCACTTGTACGGTGCGGCCTTCCCGATCCACATTGGCCACAACAGGCGTGCCATCCTTAGACACAATCGCAAAAACCGGCACCAAATTCAGTCGTTCCGCCACCTCCTGGCGACTCATGGGGCCAGCCGGCGCTGCTTGAGCCAATAAGTAACTTTCTTGAGCCAGAACCGGAGCCACACTTACACCACCCCAAGTGATGCCCATCAGGATCCCAGCCATACTGCCTACCTGAGCTGCTCGGCGCAAAAAGGATCCCATAGGCGCTATTACAGGCACTACATTGCTGCACATCACTCTCATCTCAACTCCCGGCATCCTGCCTTTTTTATTCTGGTTGCTATGGGGTCAGATCCCTGGGCACTAGCGCGGAGAAACGACATAAAGGCTTTCGGCCTGCTGACTCCATCAACCGACGCTAGCGATGCGGCACACTCCCGGTGTTAGGGATCCAGGTCGGTCATGGCTGACAACAACCCCGGCACACCTATCTTGATGAGCGCTCTTGGGCCACCCTAGAAGCCAAGGTTAAAACATCTGCTCAGCCACTGTCGAGGGGTAAAGCCCCTGTTTTGGGTGGGGATCCCGCATCACCCATACTATATACGGAGTAGCTAAAAACCGATCCACACCAAATACGGATCTCAAGAGATCTCAGCTCACGAGTGGGAGCCAGATCCATTACCCGCTTACACAAACACCATCGGCTTATGGCGGATCTTCTCAAAGGCTGCTGCATCAAAACAATAGAGCGTTGCCGGTCGGCCTGCCCCCTGAGTGCTCTTCTGGCCGGTATCCCGCAAAATGCCCAGCTTGAGCAAGCGAGCCCGAAAATTGGAGTAATCGGAGAAGTTTTCCCCCAAAACGGTGCCGTAGAGTTGGTAAACCTCCCCCAGGGTGAAGGTGGAGGGCAAAATATCGAACGCAATCGGGCTATATTCCAGCTTGGCGCAAAGGCGGCGGCGGGCGTAACGGCAGATTTCTTCGTGGTCAAAAGCCAAAGGCGGAATTTGGTCAGCGGGATACCAGGCAATACCCTCCACTCCATCCGCCAACAGCTGGGTATCTTGAAAACGCACCAGGGCAAAGTAGCTGACGGACAAATAGCGAACCCCATAACCCTCGGCAGCTTCACGGGGATCCCGTTCTGGCCCACCAAAGGTATAGAGCTGTTCTAAGTAAAGATTCTCAACACGAATTTTTTCCGCCAGGATGCGATAGGCTGCTGCCTCTAGGGATTCTGCACGGCGCACCAGAGTGCCTGGTAAAGCCCAACAACCTCGAAAGGGTTCCTCCCGTCGCCGCACCAACAGTACCAAAAGGCGATTCTGTTCCGTATCGATGGAGAAAATGACCGCATCCACCCCAACCCGGAACTCCGCCAGGCTGTTCCGCTCCTCTGATATGCTCCCCATGACGCGGGATCCCTGCATTATTTGGCCCCGATCTTCCACCAACAGCCTACCGAGTTTGCTGCCGGATGGGGATCATCGCCTGAGCCACTCATAGATTGACTTCCATTGGGGCAGGGTTTGTCCACTCACCCGACCATAAATAATCACCTGATCCAACCCCAGTAATGGCGGACGGCTGCGAATGTAGGTTCCCAACTTTAGCAGAAGAGGGACTCGGTCAAAGGAAGGCTCAGCAGGGTATTCCACCATCAGGTGCAACTTGCCCTGGCTAACCGAAAGACGACTGGAAAGGGGCTGAACCAATTGCTGCAATTCACGCCCCAGATCTTCTGGGGACTGGGTGCCTGTCCCGGTTGCTGTGCTGACCATGCTGCCCTTGCCTTTTCGCTGTTTGAATCACCGAGCGATGCCACCTCTACCCATTTCCATCGTGCAAATCCGAAAGGGTTTGCTCATCGGGGGTTTGGCTTGGGCAACTCGGCAAAATCGCGCAAAACCTGAAATTATTCACTACACCGTATCATTCTGTCCGTAGATCTGCGTAAATTCAACGAATTCTTTGCATGAGTGTGCTTATGAATGTGCTGGTAAGTGTTCTTGGGGCTGTAGCCCCTTAACCCCTTCAAAACAAGAGGTGGATCCCCATGGGAGAGATCCACCCCTAGCCTTGCCAAAGGATTGACCGAAACCTAGTTGAGGTTGGCCTGGATTACCTCTCGGTACTGGGTTTTGGGTTTCACGCCGATCAATTGGGCCACCAGCGCTTTGTTTTTGAAGAATTGCACGGTAGGCGTGCCGGTTACACCACCCGCTTCGGCAATCTCAGGATCCTTCTCGATGTCGATATCCACCACGTGCAGCTTGTCTGGGAATTCCTCGACGATCTTATTCAGGATCGGCTTGAGGGCATGGCAGGGACCGCAGGTAGGGGCGGTGTACTTCACCATGATCAGGCGATCGCTTTCGTGATACAGCCGCCGCAGGGCATAGCCTCCTTCATGGTGCATTTTGCTTAGGTCAAAGCCATTTTCGCCATTGTCGGCAAAACTAGCCTCATCAACGGTGGACTCCACTTCAGGGGCAACAGCATGACTGGCTTCAGGATGGCTTTCGGGAAGGGCATGAAACTCCTGAGCCAAGCCGTGTTCAGAGAGCCAACGCTCCGCCAACATGGCGGCCATACAGCCTGTGCCGGCGGCGGTGATTGCTTGACGAAACTCGTGATCCTGCACATCCCCAGCGGCATAAACCCCTTCCACACTGGTGGCTACGGATCCCGGCTGAGTGACGATGTAGCCGATCTCATCCAGTTCCAGTTGGCCTTTGAACAGGTCGGTGTTGGGTTTGTGACCAATGGCGTAAAATAGGCCACCTGCTGGCAACTCGCTCATTTTGCCAGTTTGATTGTTGCGCACCTTCACTCCAGTCAGGCGCAGACCATCGCCCACTACATCAACAGCTTCGGTATGCCAATGGACAGTGATCTTGGGGTTGTTGAGGACGCGATCTTGCATGGCTTTGCTGGCCCGCATTTTGTCGCCTCGCACCAGCATGTGGACGTGGGATCCAAACTTGGTCAGGTACGTAGCCTCTTCGCAGGCAGTATCTCCACCGCCGATCACCACCAATTCCACCCCCTTGAACATGGGCATGGCCCCATCACAAATGGCACAGGCTGACATGCCTCGATTCCAATAGGTAGCCTCACCCGGTAGGTGCAACCGTTTGGCGGTGGCCCCCGTAGCGATGATCAGACTGTGGGTGCGAACTTCCCGCTCTTCCGAACGGACGACAAACGGCCGCTGGCTCAAATCCACAAAGGTGACATCTTCGGTATACAGTTCCGCCCCCCATCGCACGGCTTGCGCTTTCATAGCCTGCATCAGTTGTGGGCCAGTGATGCCCTGGGGGAAGCCCGGAAAGTTTTCCACTTCGGTGGTGGTCATCAGCTGTCCGCCTGGGATCCCTCCGGTTTGGAAACCCTCGAACACGACCGGCTTCAGGTTGGCACGCCCTGCATAAATGGCGGCGGTAAACCCAGCAGGGCCAGAACCAATAATTACCACATTCTCAACCCGACTCTGCTCTGTCATGCGCTGTCTCCTTATTGCAATGGGGGTACTAAGTCAAACTCATAATGACTACGGTTTAGCCTAACATTTTTTGACGGGTGGGGCGAGGTTAAGGCTTGATGTACTCATTTTCGCCCCAGTCGGGGTGAGAGAGGCCAGGCCCCAAAAGGCTCCCTTACGAAAAGCAGCGTAAAGCCCCCGGTTTCTAACCGGGGGATATAAGCGCACAGGCTGAATTTATTCAGCAACAGAAATAGTACATACAATAGTCCCCATGAAACGGGTCACCACCACACTC
>NZ_JAFIRA010000032.1 GCF_022848905.1 Thermostichus vulcanus str. 'Rupite' | reverse complement strand
AATAGGTAGGGTCGGCTCAGGGGATGGGGTAGTTGGCAATCCCCTGAACTCCATGAATCCCTCACAGCTTCAAGCTGTGGGGAGCTAGAAGGGAGAATCCCCCGGTTTCTAACCGGGGGAGTGTCAACAGAACTATTTTCGGTTGGAAAGACTTAGCCATGAGTTTGATGTTTTGCGATTATGGGAGTGTTCTCTGACAGGAACTAACCTGCAAGGATTGCTCCCCTTCCAGGTTTTGAGCCAGGTCAACAACCCGGTTGAGACCCTACGAGAGGTGGTGGAAGAACTGGATGCTATTCCAAATCAGCGGGACAAGAGAGATTTAGCGGCAGCAATAGCGGTCTTGGCCGGACTAGCATTGGATCGAGGCTTGATTCAGCAAATGATGAGGTCTTTAGATATGAGGGAATCGGTCATTTACCAAGAATGGCGTGCTGAAGCTTTACGAGAAGGATTGGAAGAAGGGCGTAAAGAAGGTATTCAGCAGGGTATTCAACAGGGTATTCAACAGGGTATTCAACAGGGAGAAGCAACCTTGGTTTTGCGCATGTTGCAGAAGAAGTTGGGTGATGTACCTCCAGCATTCGAAGTACAAATTCGGACCCTGCCAGCAGAGCGACTGGAAGCCTTGGGGGAAGCGCTATTGGAGTTTAGGAGCCTAGAGGATCTGACCGCGTGGATGACCCGCTCGTAGGAGCCCCCAATAGCCCAATAGAAATTGATCTTCTCAAGGAGTCAAGATTGTGCAAGTAGAACTCTTGGCAGAACAAGCGCAAAGCTGTGCAAAACGGCTGGGGATCCGTCAATTTGATCTGTATGGGGCGCAGGTGGACGAAACCAGCGTACAGGTGGATCAAGGGGATCCCCGGCAGGTGAAAGCCTCCAACCGTTCCAGCGTGACGGTGCGGGCCTGGAATGACCAAGGACAGGTGGGAGTAACCTCCACAACCGATGTAGATGAAGCGGGTTTAGAACTGGCCTTGCAAACCGCCTTTGAAGCCAGCCATTTTGGTGTCCGGGAACATGCCCCGCAATTTAGCCCGGAAGCGACTCTACCCATCGCCCAATCCTCCAACAATAAAGCACCCCTGGCTCTGGCCAGCGACCTGCTGGAGCAATTGGTGGCCGCCGAAAAAGAATTGCTGGGATCCCATCCCGCCATTCAAGGGGTGCCCTACAACGGCTTGGCCCAGCGCCAGATTGACCGCTTCTACCTCAATAGCGAACAAGCCCTCCGGCAGGAAGGCCATACCCTGACTTCGATGTTTCTCTACAGCAAAGCGGAACAGGAGGGGCGCAAACCCCGCAGTGGAGGAGCTCTGCGGGTCAGCCGCAGCCTAGAAGAGCTGGATATTCAGGGTTGTGTCAAGGAAGCTGCCGAGAAATTGATCAGTCACCTAGACTATGAGCGGATCCCGTCCGGCAAGTACACCGTCGTCTTTTCTGGGGAAGCGTTTTTAAGTTTGTTGGGGGCATTCTCCAATGTGTTCAATGCCCAGAGCATTTTGGATAACCAAAGCCTGTCCACCCCTGAGTCCTTGGGGACCACCATTGCCTCACCCCTGTTGTCGGTGTGTGACGATGCATTGCATCCCACGAAGGTGGGGGCAATTAGTTTTGATGGGGAAGGCACCCCAACCCGCCGCGTCCCTCTGATTACCAATGGGGTGCTGACCCACTTTCTCCACAGTGCAGGTACAGCCAAACGTTTGGGAGCTAAGCCCACCGGACATGCCAATATCGGCGCTAAGGTCACGGTGGGATCCCATTACTACCATGTGTTCGCTGGATCTCCTCCGGAAAGCACCTATGACCTGGCTACTGCTGAGAATGTGGTCTGGATTGATGAACTGCAAGCCTTACACGCCGGAGTTAAACCCTTGCAAGGATCCTTTTCCTTGCCTTTCCAAGGCTGGTGGGTACGCCATGGGGAGCGCATCAGCATTGAGGCGGCCACGGTAGCCGGAGATTTTCTCCAGGTCTTGAAGTCCATTGTTTATGTGGAGCCAGAGCCACAACTGACACCGGGGGGGCTGTGCCCGCGCATTTGGGTTGATGATCTTTCCATAACCGGCCAATGAAGCTCACCCGCATCGACCTCAACAGTTGGCTCATCCAAACCCACCAGCAAACCCTCCTGCTGGATCCCTGGCTGGTGGATCCCTTGGTATTCCTGGGGCTACCCTGGTTTATCCGCATCGAGCACCGCAATCCGCCCCCGTTCACCCCGGAAACCTTACCCAAAATTGATGGCATTTTAATTAGCCAAGCCCAGCCGGATCATTGTCACCCTCCGACTCTGCAACGCTTGGATAAGACAATCCCGGTTTTGGCCTCCCCAAGTGCAGCCCCTGTGGTGCGGGGTTTGGGCTTTGCTTCCGTACAAGCTCTGGATCCCTGGCAATCGGTGCAGTGGCAAGATGTGCAGATCACGGCAGTTCCTGGTGCACCCCTAGGACCCATCCGCGAACTGGGCTACCTGCTCAAAGAAGAGAAATCCCAAACTCAGCTTTACTACGAACCGCATCTGTCCGAGCCGGATATCCGCCAACGGTTGCAGCAAGCCTTCTCTCCCATTCAAACGCTGTTAATTCCGGTCGTGGGGCAGGTTTTCCCCCTCCTAGGGGAGGTGATCATGGGGCCAGAACGGGCCTTGCAGGTGGTAGAAGCTCTGCAACCCCGGCAGGTGATCCCAACGGCAATGGGAGAGGTGGATTACTCCGGCTGGTTCGCCTCCCAAATTCGCACCCGCGGCAGCCTGGAGGAGTTCCGGCAAAGGCTGGGATCCCTGAATGCTGGGGCAGGTATCTCCATCCAATTGTGCTGCCCTGCCCCTGGGGAAACGGTGTCCTTGTCGGCGGGGGTGGAAGCATGAGTTCAGGTTCTCAAGTCCCATCCCATCCCAACCGGGATCCCGGCCCCGACCTGCTGGCGATTTTGCGGGAGGACTATGCCCGCTTTCCCGAAAATCAAACATATTCTATTTACGATCCGGAGGTGTATTTCAAGGATCCCGTAAATGAATTTCGCGGTCTGAGTCGGTATCAACAGATGATCGGCTGGATGGGGCGCTGGTTCCAAGACATTCGCCTCGACTTGCACGAGATTCAACAAACCGGCGCTCAAATCCGCACCGAATGGACCCTAAGCTGGTCGCTGCCCTTACCTTGGCATCCCCGTCTGCGGATCCCCGGCTGGACAGAATTGCACCTCAATGAAGCTGGGCTGATTGGATCCCATATTGACCATTGGCGCTGCTCCCGTTGGCAGGTTTTGGCTCAAGTGTTCCAGCCCAGGAATCCCGGCTAATCCGGTCAGGGACCCAATCCGTCTAGAACCCCAAAGCTGACAGGCGGATCCCCCTCAGTCTTCTCCTATCTTGCTGCTCAAAAGCGAAGCGAAAAGTACGGGTATTCTCGAATGTAAGCGCGCGGGATCCCTCGGCACCCTCAAGTGACCTCTCTACAATAAGAAACATCCCGCAACCCATAGCAAAGGGTGAGTGGTAGGGGGCTGGCGCTTTTGTTATCCTGTCGCATAAGTTCCCCTTTTTGCCCGATTCGGGATCCACAGGGGTAATTTGGCAGATTCTGCTCGGCACTCGACGCTGGCGAAACCCGCATCTTTCCGTGCAAGTGTTCGCGTCAACGTGGTGTGGCTGTTATTGGCAGGCTTGGAGAGAGGATATCACCCGATGTTTACTTGGCTCTGGACGAAACAGTTTTCTCGGATGAACCAGAGGCTACAGACTTTGGAAGTAGCCCGTGAGGAAAACCTTTTATCGCCTGATCTGAGTGCCCAAACTCTGCAAGTGGCCCCTGACTTCTGGGAACGGCAACATCAAGCCTTTGTCTATGTGGATAAGCAAATTCAGAAAATAAGCCGTCGCACTAAGATTTGGGGAGCAATGGCGGTGCTGGCCATTCTGGCGGATGCGGCATTGGTGGTAGCAGGTCTGACAGCGATTCAGTCTTTGCAGCAGGTACGAGCCGATCAAACCCTAACCCGCATTGCTCAACAGGCAACTGCCCCAGATCCCGTCCAGAAAGCATTTGACGATCTGGTGGCCCAACTGCCTCAGATGAGCGTAGCGGAGCGGTATCGTGCCCTAGAAGCTCTAAATGCCCTCTCGGCTCTCTCGATGGCTCACAGTGGCAGTGGGTACTACTACGGCAGTTCCGGCATGCCCTTGTATGGCGCTGCTCCCACAGCGGCAGCTACCCCTCTGGAGGCTCAACTGCAAACCATCTATCAACTGGGTCAAATGCGCTCAGTGGAGGCTGTGCCAGCTTTAGTAACCAAGCTTTCGGATAGTGAGGCCGTGGTGCGGGAAGCAGCAGCCCGTGCTCTGGGGCAAATCGGGGATCCCCGTGCCCTTGATCCGTTGCATCATCTGCTGGCCCAAGAGCCTAATGAATTGGTTCAAGATGCAGCGATTGGTTCGATCGCACAAATGCTCCGTTGAAGAGTGTTTTTGGGGAATAGCCCGTTGGTCGTGTAGGTTGTGTGTGGTTTGGGTTGAGGCATTGGGGATGAACATGGATATGACAGGCAGGCTGGGTAGGCTGCTAGGGGCAGCTTTTTTGCTTTGGGGATCCGCACAGCCCGTTTGGGCGCAGGATCCCTTTCGTAGTGGGCCGAATGCGCGGCAGATCAGCCCAGAGGTGGCGGCAGCCTTTGAAGAGTTCTTTTGCGCGGGTCGCTATAGCCAAAGCCGAGAAAAACTGGAGACTGCAAAAAAAGCCTCACCGGAAGAGCCGATGGTTTATGCCCTGTTGGCAGCACTGGCCTACCAAGAAGGGGATATGCAGGAGTTTGCCCAGTTGGCCACCCAAACTCGGCAGGTGGCAGCAGAGTTAAAGAAAACGGATCCCTTGCGTGGCAATCTCTATGAGGGCGTGGGCTATGGGTTAGAGGCAGCCAATACGGTAGTGCGGGATGGCGTGGTGATTGGCCTACCCAAGGCTCTGCCTACCCTGAATCAACTGTTTGCTTCCATTCGAGCGGCGCAGGCGGTGGATGGCAGCGATCCGGAACTGAACCTTTTGAATGGCTATATGGATCTGCTGCTCACCTACCGGGAAAAGGCTCTCAACCAATTCCAGTTGGCGGCTCCTGAGTATCTATCTTACCGTGGACAAGCCTTGGCCTACCGGGATATGCAGCGCTACGCAGAGGCCCTTGAGGCGGTGGATCGGGCGATTGCCACCTCCTGTGACAACCCGGAGCTGTACTATTTGAAGGCCCAAATTTTGGTCTCGCAAGGGGCGGATCGGGAGGCGGTACCTTTGTTTGATCAAGCCCTACAAGCCTCTGCCCAATTACCGGAGCCACTGGTGGATCAAATTCAGATGGAACGGGATCGAGCCGCCCAACGGGGGGGATTGACCGGTCAGTTGCCCGCTACGGCTACCCCATGAGCTTACGAATTAGCGGCAAACGAGAATTGCAAACCCCAGAGGGTTTGGCGACCCGGCCCACGCCTTCTCGGGTACGGCAGGCGTTGTTCAACATCTTGCAAGGGCGGGTGGAAGGCTGCCGCTGGCTGGATCTCTGCTGTGGAGCTGGAACAATAGGAGCAGAAGCCCTCTGTCAGGGGGCTGCTTTCGTGGCAGGGATCGAAATTGCTGCCCCTGCCTGCCGGATTATTCGGGCCAACTGGGCGAAAGTGGCACAGCCGGAGCAATCGTTTCAGGTGATTCAGGGGGATGCCCGTAAACTGCTCAATCGCGGATTGACATGGGATCCCTTCGACTACGTTTATTTTGCTCCCCCCTATGAGGCGGGGCTGTATGCTCCCCTGCTGCCTCTCATTCCACCCCTGCTCAAGCCGGAACAAGGGATCCTAATCGTCGAGCATCGCACTGGTTACGACCTCCCCGAACAGGTGGGATCCCTGCTGCGGTCTGACCAGCGCACCTACGGGCAAACCACTCTGGCTTTTTACCGTGACCTGACAGACTGGCTCTAGTTGGGGAAGGGGGTGCTGACGAAGCCAATTTCCAGCAACTGCTGATAGGCTTGGGTACCCAGTTCGCGGGTTGGGCCTTGGCTGCTGATCACCTGTATCAGCCGTCCCACTGCTTCTTCTGGGCGGCCCGAGGCGCGGTAGACAACGGCCAAATCGTAGGCGGCTTGATCCCGTTCTTGAGCGGCAATACGGGCGAGTTCCCGCTGTTCTTCCGAAATGCGGTTTTGGATCCCGGCGAAGGCCCGCGACAGATCCTGGTGATAGTTGGAGCGTTGGTTATAAGCATCGAACACCTGTTGTAGGAGTTCGGCAGCCCGGTCGTAGTTTTGCGCTTGCAAAGCAGCATCGGCTTCTGCAGCCAGTTGTTCGGCTCGTAAAACGCTGAGGGTGCTGCCAGGTTGCTCTAAAGCCCGGAACTGTTGTGGATTGGGAATGAGTTGTTGCCCAGAGGGAGCAGACAATTGCTGGGCGGTGGCCCAAAAGCTGGAACCGACCCCAAGCGCAAGGCCCAAAAACAGTCCAAAAAACAGACGTGTCCAGGAACGGCGCAGGAAGTCAAACCCATATCGAATCATGTGCAGGTAGTCCTCATAACCTTTTTTGACCCGTTCTAATCTACCTCACTCTCATCACCGCCATCGGGATCCCACTAGTCAGCGGAACCTAGCCCAAAACTTAACGTTTAGGGAAAGTAGAGCGGGGCTTCGCGGGGCTAGGAGGATTTGAGTCGTGGGTGATTTTACTGTGGGAGTTGCCCTGAACGGGTTCGGATCCCTTGGAGGGGGTTGCTTCCGGTAGCAATGGCAGGTTGAGGATAAGCTCGTACATACGCAGGTATTCCAGAGCGGATCGCTGCCAACTAAAATCGGTGGCCATGCCCCGCTTTTGCAGAGCTTGCCAGGTTTCCTTGTGCTGGAAAGCCTCCCAGGCCCGCGCCAGACAAGTATAAAAGTCTAGGGCTTCGTAGCGGTCAAAACAGTAACCCGTACCTATCCCTTTGCTGGGCACATGATGGCTCACGGTATCCACCAGCCCACCGGTTCGCCGCACGATCGGCACACAACCGTAGCGCATGGCGATCATCTGGCTAATGCCACAAGGCTCAAAGCGGCTGGGCATCAGAAAAGCATCCGCTCCCCCGTAGATCAATTGCGCTAACTTCGGTTGGTAACCCTGCTGATAGGACATCTTGCCAGGATGCCGCTCGGCCATTTCCCGTATCCGACCCTCATAGTAGGCTTCACCGCTACCCAGCACCACACATTGGGCATCGCTGTAGGCCAAAAAGCGATCCAGAGCTTGGATTAACAGATCAATGCCCTTTTGCTCCACCAAACGGGCTACCATCCCCAGTGTGAAGACCTCGGGATTAACCGCTAAACCCGTTTGAGTCTGTAGGGCTGCTTTGTTGACTGCCCTTCCCCGCAAATCTGAGAGGCTAAAGGTGGCTTCCAGAGCCGGATCCGTACTGGGATCCACCTTGTCCAGATCAATGCCATTCAGGATCCCCCGCAGGCGTTCCCCTTTCCAGGCCAGCAGATCCTGTAAGCCTTCACCGTGTAAAGGGGTGCGGATCTCCATCGCATAAGTGGGAGAAACGGTATTTACCTGATCAGCATAAAGGATTCCAGCGGCCATGGCGTTGTGGGCGGAAAAGTACCAAGGTATCCAGGTCATGCGTTCCAGTTGCCAGCGCCAAGGCCCTTGGTAGGCCAAGTTGTGAATGGTGAAGACCGTACCAATATCAGAGGCTTGGTGCATCCAGGCCGGGATCATGGCCGTGTGCCAATCGTGGCAGTGGATGATGTTGGGCTTCCAAGGGTAATAGGTCCAGGCGAATTCAGCGACAGCATTGGCAAAAAAGGTGAAGCGCCAAAACTCATCCTCCCCGTAATAAATACGATGGGGAGCAAAGCAATAGTGGCTCACCAGGTATAAGGGTACATCCGTGCCAGGCAGAACACTTTCATAGATCTCTGCCACCTGACCCATCACTTGTTTAGCCCAAATCGGCTCCTTGGAGCGCCGGTATTGTCCTGGTTCTTCACCAAATTGTTCCCATAGAAATCCGTAGAAGGGCATGATAATACGTACATCCTGGCCGAACCCCCGCAAAACCGAGGGCAGGGATCCCACCACATCTGCCATTCCTCCCACCTTGGCCAGTGGTGCTGCCTCAGCCGACGCGAACAAAATCCTGGCTTGAACCACAGTGACCTCCGTGTCGTTCCGGATCCCGGCCCAGCCGCTCTTAGCCGAAACCCTCCCCATCCTAAAACAGAAGGGATCCCTGCACTGGGTGAGCGGCTACCGAGCATTATTCTGAGATTGTGTTGCGATTTCTTGATATTTCGTAAGATAGAAAAACGGTGCTGCTCAGAAATCCTGGGTACTGCCGAATTGCACTTCATGCTTCATGCGTTGTTATTCCGGAGAAACTCATCTTATGACCATAGCGGTAGGACGCGTGCGTCAGGAGCGAGGATGGTTCGACATCGTCGACGACTGGCTCAAGCGCGACAGATTTGTGTTTATCGGCTGGTCCGGCCTGTTGCTGTTTCCCTGCGCCTACTTGGCCTTGGGGGGCTGGCTGACCGGCACCACCTTTGTGACCTCCTGGTACACCCACGGGTTGGCCAGTTCCTACTTGGAGGGGGCCAACTTTCTGACGGTGGCAGTTTCCACGCCTGCCGACAGCATGGGCCACAGCCTGTTGCTGTTGTGGGGCCCGGAAGCGCAAGGGGACTTCACCCGTTGGTGCCAAATCGGGGGTCTGTGGACCTTTGTGGCTTTGCACGGAGCCTTTGGCCTGATTGGCTTCATGCTGCGGCAATTTGAGATTGCCCGCTTGGTGGGGGTACGCCCCTACAACGCCATCGCCTTCAGTGCCCCGATTGCGGTGTTTGTGAGCGTGTTTTTGATGTACCCCTTGGGGCAGAGCAGCTGGTTTTTTGCCCCCAGCTTTGGGGTAGCAGGGATTTTCCGGTTTCTGCTGTTTTTCCAAGGGTTCCACAACTGGACCTTGAACCCGTTCCACATGATGGGAGTAGCGGGTGTGTTGGGAGGAGCGCTGCTGTGTGCCATTCATGGGGCGACGGTGGAGAACACCCTGTTCCGGGATGGGGAAGGAGCGAGCACCTTCCGGGCGTTTGAACCAACCCAGTCGGAAGAGACCTATTCGATGGTGACGGCGAACCGGTTTTGGAGCCAGATATTTGGGATTGCGTTTTCCAACAAGCGGTGGCTGCACTTTTTCATGTTGTTTGTGCCGGTGACGGGTCTGTGGATGGCCAGCATTGGGGTTGTGGGGTTGGCGTTGAACCTGCGGGCGTATGACTTTATCAGTCAGGAGACGCGGGCGGCGGAGGACCCTGAGTTTGAGACGTTCTACACGAAGAACATCTTGTTGAACGAGGGGATCCGGGCCTGGATGGCGCCGCAGGATCAGCCGCATGAGCGCTTTGAGTTCCCTGAAGAGGTGCTCCCCCGCGGCAATGCTCTGTAAGCTGAACCATGGTGTAAATCGTCAGTTTATTTGGGCCAAGGGGCCGCTATGCCTACGGTACTCTAACGGGAGGAGGTGCGAACGGAGCGTTCCACGAACGCCAACGCCTCTTGTCCTACGGACAAACCGTAGGGTCATAGCGGCCCTAACACTCGTCACCCAGCAGGGGGGTAATCCTCCTCGCGACAGCGGTGCGGAGCACTCTAGCCCTTTTGAAATTGAAATTTGAAATCGGTTAGGGACACCACCGTTGTTGAAGTAAACCCGCGTTCACTTTGGGGTTGGCGCAGCCTGCTGTAGGCATTGTTGCTACGCAACACTAATGCTACGCGACACGGGATTGCGGAGCATGAAAGGGCTGTAAGCACTGGATTTTTCGACGTGCCCTGTAGTTTCTGTTACCCAATTTAGGAGGTGCCGCCCTTGTCTTCTGGCAACTGAGCTGCCTCTTTGAGGGCCGACTGGATGGAATCGGCATCAGGCATGGCATGGGAGCCGCCATTTTTGCTGAGGGGAGTAAACCCTTCTAAGCTGCGGATGTAGACGTCCTGTTGTGGGAAAGGGATGCGAATACCGCGCCGTCGAAACTCCGCCTCGATCAGAAAGTTGAGCTCGCTGATCAACACAAACTGGTCTTGGGGTCGGTTGATCCACACCAGCAGTTCAAAATTCAGAGAAGAGGGGCCAAAAGACTTGAGCCACACCTGGGGTGCCGGACTACTGAGCACCCGCGAGTTTTCCTTGGCTGCGCTGAGCAGGGCTTCGGTCACCAACGCTGTATCCGACCCATAAGCCACCCCCACCGGCACATGAATGCGGCAGCGGGGATCCCGGTAACTCCAGTTCACCACCTTCGATTCGGTAAAGCGGGAGTTGGGCACGACCACAAAAATGCGATCTAACGTGCGCAACACTGTTGCTCGAGGACCAATTCGCTCCACTGTACCCAGCAAGTCATCCACCTGCACCAAATCCCCAATTTGAATCGGGCGCTCCAACAAAATGGCCAGATAACTGATGTAGTTGTTGGAGAGGTTCTGCAAGCCGAAGCCGATACCCAAACCGACTGCCCCGGCAATCACCGTGAGAGAGCTCAGGTTCAGGCCGCTGAAGGGCAAGACCAACAGGATCCCGAGCAAGGTAAGGGCGTATTTGAAGATGGCGGCTGAGGATTCTTGGGTACCCAAATCCAGCCCCAGGCGGGTGAGAAATCGCTCCTTAAGACCGACGCTGAGGTAGTGGGCACCTGTGAATACCAGGATAGAAAGGGCCATGAACACCAGCAAACTGGCGATGGAAAGGCTAGAGTTGGGCAAAGGCTGGGTCAAGACGCCAAGGGCGGTGCCGATCACGCGGCTTAGCCCCAGGTAGAAGGAGCGCTGAAAGGGTCGCAGCGCAGGCACAAGGCTGATGCCTCGATCCAAAGAAATCCCGATGATCAGCAGTGCCCCAGCAGCCCGCAAAAGCACCCCGCCAATATCAATCCAGGTATGCCAGGCTTCCCCGGCTTTGGTTTCCAATAAACTCTGCAAGCGTCCCAAGCTGCGATTGAATAGTCGCCAAAGAAAGAACCCCACCAACAGGGTGGCAATTCCCGCTAGGATCGACAGAATCAGCACCCGTGGATCCTGAGCCCGTTGCAAAGCCAGCAGATCTTCGCGGTAGTCACTAATGGCTTGTTCCAGTCGCCGCGCCCAGCTGTTGGCCACCAAACGCACTTCATTCAGGCCCACCTGGCTTAGAGATGTCCGTCGTTCGGCAGCAGCATCAGCATAGGTGACCGTGAACAGATACCGTTGCGTGGGTTCAAAGCGGCCTCTCTCCCCTAGACGCAAAACGTATTGCCCATTGGGGTCTTGGGCCACCCGTACTTCTGGCTCCGGCAGCTGACCTTCATCTAAAAAACGTTCGATCACCGCTCGAATGTTGTCGGCCCGCACATCGCTGGGATATTCTGCCGTCTGCAAGCGAAACACCGGGATGCTCCCCACCAGCAGTTCTGTGCCCTCTTGTCCGGTAAACGGGATCCCAGTTGGGCTGGGGCTAGGGGTTGGAGCAGGGGATCCCTCGGGAGTGGGAGATCCAGCCGGTGTAGGGCTGGGGTTGGTCAGAAAGAAGTTGGGATCCCGAAAATCAAGAGCTTGGGCCAAAGGGATCCCAGAGGGTGAAGCAGCGGCAACAGCAGGAATAAGCCAGAGGCAAATCCCAACCATCAACCCGACCACAAGAGCTGAAATGGCTTGTTTGATGCGAACACCCATCATGATTGGGGATCCCTGGGATGCTAGGCTGCTCTGTAAGCTCATGGTGGCATAAGCCACTCCCCATGTTTGCCAGTCTGGAAGGTATTTTAGGTGCCCTGATGGTTGCCTAACAGGCGTCGGCGCAGTTTTTTGATCTTGTCCCGCAGTTCAGCGGCTTCTTCGAATTCCAGGTTTTTGGCGGCTGTTTTCATTTTCAGTTCCAGTTGGCTAATCAGCTCCGGAATTTCCGAGAGAGGGATCTCTTCCGAGGCTTGGAAGGCTTTCTCCAAATCTTGATCGCTAAGTTTGCGGGAGATGGCCAAAAAGGACAAGATGGCATTGCTGGATTTTTTGATAATCGGCTTGGGGGTAATGTTGTTTTGGATGTTGTATTGTAATTGAATTTCCCGGCGGCGCTCGGTTTCTGCGATGGCTCGGGCCATACTACCGGTCATATTGTCGGCATACATCACCACAGTTCCCCGTACATTTCGGGCTGCTCGCCCGATCATCTGGATCAGAGATCGTTCTGCCCGCAAAAAACCTTCCTTATCCGCATCCAAAATCGCCACCAAAGACACTTCCGGCAAATCCAACCCTTCCCGCAGTAGGTTGACCCCCACCAGTACGTCAAAAGCGCCTTCCCGAAAATCTTGTAAAATCTCGATCCGCTCAATTGAGGTAATTTCAGAATGCAAATAACGGACACGGATCCCGCGCTCCTGTAGGTATTCCGTCAGATCTTCCGCCATACGTTTGGTAAGAGTGGTTACAATCACCCGTTCAGCGGGGCCACGTTGGGAGCGTTCTAAGCGTTCGTAAATTTCCCCCATCAAGTCATCCACCTGCCCGGCAGTAGGGCGTACATGCACCTCTGGATCCACTACGCCTGTGGGCCGAATCACCTGCTCTACGACTCGACCAGTACCAGGGCGGTAAAGCATCAATGGCTTGCCATTCTCAATCAGGGTTTCAAACTCAGCTTCACTTTGTTCCAGTTCCCAGTTGCCAGGAGTAGCAGAAACAAAGACACACTGATGGACTTTCGCCCAAAATTCTTCTGCCTTGAGAGGGCGATTATCCAAGGCGCTGGGCAAGCGAAACCCGTGATCCACCAGCACCTGTTTGCGGGCACGGTCGCCATTGTACATGCCGCGAATTTGGGGCACTGTCACATGTGATTCATCGAGCACCAATAGCCAATCATTCGCCTTGAAATAATCCACCAAACAGGCAGGGGGATCCCCTTCCTTACGTCCGGTCAGGTGTCGAGAATAATTTTCGATACCACTGCAATAGCCCACTTCCCGCAGCATTTCCAAGTCGTAGCGAGTACGTTGTTCCAAGCGTTGGGCTTCGAGCAGCTTGCCTTCCTTTCGGAAGCGGGCCAATTGATCTTCTAGTTCTTGCTCAATATCGATCAAAGCTTGCTCCAGTTGTTCTTCCGGTGTCACAAAGTGTCGAGCCGGATAAACCCTGAGGGCACTGAGACTGTTCAAAATTTCGCCCGTGACCGGATCAATTAAACGAATGGCATCGATCTCATCTCCAAAAAATTCGATGCGAATGACCCGATCTTCGTAGGCTGGAACAATTTCTAGCACATCTCCCTTTAGACGGAAGCGTCCTCGGGTCAACTCCAAATCATTGCGCTCGTACTGCACACTGGCCAAATCCCGCAACAGATCTCGCTGGTTGAGTTCTTGCCCTACCTTGAATGGGATGGAAGCATTGAGGTACTCTTCCGGCATTCCCAAGCCGTAGATACAACTCACAGATGCAACAACAATTACATCCCGTCGTTCAAATAAAGAGCGGGTGGCAGAGTGTCGCAACATATCAATTTCATCATTAATGGAAGAAGACTTGGCAATATAAGTATCGGTACTGGGAACGTAGGCTTCCGGTTGATAGTAGTCGTAATAGCTGATAAAGTATTCAACGGCATTATGGGGGAATAGCTCTCGCAGTTCATTACACAGTTGTGCAGCCAAGGTCTTGTTGTGGGCCATCACTAAGGTCGGTTTACCAACTTGTTGAATGGTATGGGCAATGGTGAAGGTTTTGCCGGTGCCCGTTGCCCCGAGCAGGGTTTGAAAGCGATGACCTGCACGAATAGAATCCACCAATTCGGCAATAGCCTTGGGTTGATCTCCGGTGGGTTGGTAGGGGGAAATCAGTTGAAACTCAGACATGGTTGTGTGAGGATCCCAGAGCGAATAATCAAATCTAAGCCAAGATGCTATTTTCCAAGTTTGCAGATTCTAAGGCCGCTACACATGTAGTCGTTCCACTTTGGGCCAGCTGATCTTTCGTTGGATAAAGGTATAGCCAAATTCTGCCAGCACCTCCTCCGGCTCAAAGGGGAGATCAAAGTAGCTCCTGAAGGGATAAGCCTGATCCGGCTTCAGCAAAGGAACTTTCGGCATAGGGATCCGGGCAAACCCCATCTCTCAACTGGGCTTACTCTAGCACCGGGCCTACGGAATGGGGCTGAAAGGGTCAACTTGGATCCCCCAACGCTGAAGGGATCCCGTTACGCTAGAGACATGTTCACTTCCCCGAGCGATGCAGGTACAAGACAAGCCCCTTTCTCTGCCCACCCCCATCACCGCTGAGCAGTTGGCAGAACAGATGCCCTCTGCAAAGGGTTTATTGAGCGATGAACCGGAAATGGAAAGTTCACTTCATGCTGCCCAAATGCTGTTGTTGGTGAGCATTCTAGAATGGCTTTGGCTGGGTCGAGAGGATTACTTCATCGGTTACAACCTGACGATTTATTTCAACCGAGAACAATTAAAAACCAAAGACTTCCGTGGCCCTGATTTCTTCTTGGTTAAAAATGTTGTGCAATGGCCGCGCCCTTCCTGGGTAGTGTGGGAGGAGGGCGGTCGATATCCGGATTTGATCATCGAGTTGCTGTCAGATTCCACCGCACAGACAGATAGAACAACCAAGAAAGAAATCTACCAAAATATCTTTCGGACACCCGAATATTTCTGGTTTTCCCCTGAATCGCTGGAGTTTGCCGGCTGGCGCTTACAGGGATCCCACTATCAGGAGATTCCGGCCAATGAGCAGGGTTGGCGCTGGAGCGAAGCATTGGGACTTTATCTTGGCATCCACGACCGTAAGCTCCGCTACTTTGGCCCCGAGGGCGAGTTGATCCCCACACCTGCCGAGGCAGCCCTGCAGGAGCGACAAAAATTTGTTCAGGCTCAACAACAAGCAGTACAGGCTCAACAACAAGCAGCACAGGCTCAACAACAAGCAGCACAGGCTCAACAACAAGCAGCACAGGCTCAACAACAAGCAGCACAGGCTCAACAACAAGCGGAATTGGAACGACAAAAAGCCGAACGGCTCGCTGCTCATCTGCGTTCCTTGGGAGTGGATCCTGAGACTCTGTGGTCATGAGCCCAATGCCCCACAGCTGGGATCCCGGATCCCTGACGGAAAGTCGTAACCCCGCCACCCTTGAGATTGATAACCTCAGCACCTTGGAATTGGTGCAGCGGATTAATGCCGAAGATCGCCGTGTGCCGGAAGCAGTGGCCAACCAAGCTGAGCCGATTGCCGCAGCCATTGATGCCATTGCCCAACGAATGCGGCAGGGAGGACGACTGATCTATCTCGGGGCAGGGACATCCGGTCGTTTGGGGGTTTTGGATGCTGCCGAGTGTCCCCCCACCTTTGGTACTTCACCTGGACAAGTCATTGGCCTGATCGCTGGGGGCGAAAAAGCCCTGACCCAAGCGGTGGAAGGAGCGGAGGATGACCCAGAAGCGGGTGCCCTTGCCCTACAAAATCTCGAGCTTCAAACCTGCGATAGTGTGGTAGGGATCGCCGCCAGTGGCCGTACCCCCTTTGTGTTGGGTGGGATCCAGGCGGCCAGAAAATCCGGTGCTCTGACGATTGGCTTGGCCTGTAACCATCCCTCTCCCCTCACGGAGCAAGTGGATATTGCCATCGCACCTTTGGTAGGGCCAGAGGTGATCCTGGGTTCCACGCGCATGAAGGCGGGCACAGCCCAAAAGTTGGTCTTGAACACCCTCTCCACCGGGGTGATGATTCGTCTGGGCAAAACCTACGGCAACCTGATGGTGGATCTGCAAGCCAGCAATGCCAAGCTGAAACGGCGGGCGGAACGGATGGTGGCTTTGGCCTGTGATCTCGATGCTGCTACGGCTACCCAACTGTTGCAAGCTTGTGATGGAGAGGTAAAAACGGCGATCCTGGTGGCTCTCATGGGGTGCTCTCCCCAAGAAGCGCGTCAGCATTTGCAACAAGCTCACGGCAGGATTCGTCAAGTGCTAAATTCAGCTCTACCGCAGCAACAGTGATCGGTTTGGATGACTTGTCCATGAGTGTTTGTGGCTACCTCTATACCCCCTCCCATGCTGTCTTGGAGGATCAAGGGCTGGTGTGGCTCAAAGCACAAGGGGCCGACCCGGTTCTACACGATTGGGGATCCCGAGCTTACCTGGAAGACCTGTTTCAGCGCATTAGGGCTGGGTCGGTGCAGGAGCTGCTGCTCTTGCGGTTATCGGATCTGGGGGATCGAGCGGATGAGATTCATGAGCGGCTACTCCAGATTCAACAGGCTGGGATCCAACTCAGTCTGGTCACAGAATCCGGGGTACAAACCCCCGCCGATGCCGAAACCTGGATCCCGCTGTTGGCAGAAATTCCCCATCAGTTGCAAAGCCGCCGTCTCTGCCGTAGCCAAGCCAAGAATCGATTGGCGGGTAAGCCGCCCCCTGGCCCTGCCCCCTTTGGGTACCGCCGTGAAGGGGATCGCTACGTACCGGATCGCAAGCAAGCGGGGATCGTTGAGGATTTTTTCCAGCACTTTTTGCTCTACGGATCCCTGCGACAGGCGGTGCGCTTCATCGAGGAGAAACACCACAAACGCATTTCGGTAGCCACCGGACGCAACTGGCTGCTCAACCCCGTCTACCGAGGGGATTTGGCCTACACCGACGGCACCACCCTGCGAGATACTCATCCGGCAATGCTCAGCCGTACAGAAGCCGCCCAGATCGATCGTTGGCTGAAACGCAACCAAGGGATCCCGCGCCGCAGTGCCAGCGCTCCTCGCTCTTTGGCTGGTTTGGTCAAGTGCTGTTCTTGTGGCAGTCTGCTGCGAATTGTGCAAACCACGCCTCGCCAAGGCAAGAAAAACAGCCCCTCCTACCTCTATCTGCGTTGTCAAACCTGCCGCTACAGCCTCAACTATTCAGAGGTTTTGCAAGATGTGATCCAGCAAGTGTGTGAGCAACTGCCCCAACGCACTCGCCAACTGGATAAGGATCCTTTTGCCCTCGCCCGGCAAAGGATCCAATCTCAACTGCAGGCCAATACCGACATTCTCGGCCAGCTAGAAGCCTTGCAGTGCTCCGGGTTGATGGATGAGCACTCGTTGGCCCAACGGCGCTACCAACTGCGGGCGGAAAATGCCCTTCTGGCCCAAAAGCTGGAGCAACTGCCGCCACCCAACCTACCCCAGATCGCACAAACCCTCTCTATTCAGCCCTTCTGGCAAGATCTCACGGAAACCGAACGACGCGCCTATCTACGGGAGTTCCTGCGTAGTATTGAGGTGGATTCCAGCGGGGATGTACGGGTGGTTTTTGTATTTGATCCCTAGGGCATGTTAGCGAGTAGATGTGTTAGCAATTGACCAAGTCTTGCTCAAGAGTCAAATCCACTTTAGGTTGGAATTCTCTATCGGTATCTGGGATCCAGCAGCAGCGGTAGCCTTGTTTTTGGCTTCTGATGCAGATGTACCCTGAGGCTATACTCAAGTCATCTCCCCTAGAAACTGCGGCAGATGTCGGATCCGAATCAAGAGCTCAAGGATTTAATCCTGGCTTTGGACAAAAAGCTGGATGGTTTCGATCGCAAATTCGAGACTCAAATTACCGAACTCAAAAACGAGGTTCGGCTGGTGAGGATCGAGCTGGAAGCGAAGATTGACCTCAGCCGCAGTGAGTTAGAAGCCAAGATCGACCTCAGCCGCAGTGAGCTAGAAGCCAAGATCGACCTCAGCCGTAGTGAACTAGAGGTCAAGATCGCCGAACTCAGTGGCAAAATGGACGGCTATAGCAAACGCTTAGACCAACAGGAGTTTGTCAGTCGGGGGGCTATTCTTGCCCTGGTGGTCGGAGTTGCCTCAGGATTTATCAAGTACCTCTTTTTCACAAGCTAAGCCGGAAGCGGCAGCCGGATCCCTAGCTTCGCTACAGTCTCCGTCATCTAGCTCGTTTGATGATCTTCCCAAGGGATCCCTTGCAGAATCGGTTTTCTCTGGCTCTTTCTGGCAACTGAGATAATTCTTGATAATCTCTGTCCTCAAGGCTGCTGAGGTGGGGTTGGGATCCTAGCCTTGGGGCGGAGTGCTCCCCGTTGAGCGTAATTGAGTCGCCTGGATCCCTTTCCTGTCAAGGAAAGTTGAAGGTCTTGAAATTTTGCTTTTGATCACACCTAGATTTAAATAGCAGGATAAATCGTTTTAGATTCCCAAAATAAACCCTAGCGCCTCTTAGAAAGCGATTTCATTCTATAGAAACTTTTATGGGCCTTTCTGCCCCTTCGTATGACCAGCTTTATCCTTCGCAACAGTTCTCAAGGGGTGGATTCCCTGCTGATAATGGCCTTTGGAAGCCCCGATTGAGGAACGCGCTGTGAAACTGGCAGTTTATGGAAAAGGTGGCATTGGCAAATCCACCACGAGTTGCAATATTTCGGTGGCCTTGGCCAAGCGGGGCAAAAAAGTCCTGCAGATTGGCTGTGATCCCAAACACGACAGCACCTTCACCCTGACTGGCTTTCTGATTCCGACGATCATCGACACCCTGGAATCCAAGGGTTACCACTACGAAGATGTCTATCCCGAGGACGTAATCTACCGAGGTTACGGTGGCGTGGACTGTGTGGAGGCCGGTGGCCCGCCAGCAGGTGCAGGCTGTGGTGGCTATGTGGTCGGAGAAACCGTGAAGCTCCTCAAAGAACTGAATGCTTTCGACGAATACGATGTCATCCTCTTCGATGTGTTGGGAGATGTGGTGTGTGGGGGGTTTGCGGCCCCGCTCAACTATGCTGATTACTGCTTGATTGTCACGGACAATGGCTTCGATGCTCTGTTTGCCGCCAATCGTATTGCTGCTTCTGTCCGAGAAAAGGCCAAAACCCGCAAGCTGCGGCTGGCAGGCTTAATCGGCAATCGCACCAGTAAGCGGGATCTGATCGACAAGTATGTTTCCGCCGTACCGATGCCGGTGATCGAGGTGCTTCCTCTCATTGAAGATATCCGAGTCTCGCGGGTGAAGGGCAAAACCATCTTCGAGATGGCAGAATCTGACCCTGATCTGGAACCTGTCTGTCAGTACTACCTGAACATTGCCGATGAGCTGCTGGCTCGTCCAGAGGGGATCGTGCCCAAGGATGCGCAAGATCGGGAGTTGTTCACCTTGCTTTCGGACTTCTACAACACCCCGGCTCGTGAACCCGCTTTTGCCTAAGGGATCCTGATCTTCATCTTTCCAAAGTTTAAGAAATTCTTCGGAAAAGCATCTCAAACCTTATCAATTTGTGGTCATGTCTGCTTTCCGCTCCAAGATGGATTCTGCCTGGATCCCGGTTCTGGGGTCTGGATCCCTTCGGACACTATCTCGAAATGGCACGGGAGTTTGATATGGAAGGACAAGAGCAACCCACGGTCGTGATTACCGGAGCTTCCTCCGGCGTTGGCCTGTATTCAGCGTTGGCTTTGGCGAAGCGGGGCTGGCATGTGGTCATGGCCTGTCGAGATCTGGATAAAGCCTACCGGGTGGCTCAACAGGTCGGGATCCCGCAGGGCAGCTACACCCTGATGAAGATCGACCTGGGCAACCTGAGTAGTGTGCGGCAGTTTGTCGAGCAATTCCGCAACTGGGGTCGTTCCTTGGATGCTTTGGTTTGTAATGCCGCCATCTACATGCCCTTGCTCAAGCAGCCCTTGCGCAGCCCGGAGGGGTATGAGCTGACCATGGCCACCAATCACTTGGGGCATTTTCTCCTTTGTCATTTGATGTTGGAGGATATGAAACGCTCCACCTATGGGGATCGGCGCATGGTGATCTTGGGTACGGTCACCCACAACCCGAAAGAACTGGGGGGTAAAATTCCACCTCAACCCCACTTGGGAGATTTGCGGGGCTTTGCTCAGGGCTTTAAAGATCCGATCACGATGGCGGATGGGGGCAAATTCGAGCCCGTGAAAGCCTACAAAGACAGCAAAGTCTGCAACATCCTCACCATGCGGGAACTGCATCGCCGCTTCCACGAGAGCACCGGCATCACCTTCCTGTCTCTCTATCCCGGTTGTGTGGCGACTACAGCCCTATTTCGCAACCATTACCCGCTCTTTCAAAAGCTCTTTCCCTGGTTCCAAAAGAACATTACAGGGGGGTTTGTTTCGGAAGAACTGGCGGGGGAGCGAGTCGCCCAGGTGGTGGCGGATCCAGAGTTTCGGCAGTCGGGGGCCTACTGGAGTTGGGGCAACCGCCAGAGGAAAAATGCCAAGCCGTTCAACCAGGAAGTCTCTGACGAGGCGGGGGATGATGCTAAGGCCAAACTGCTCTGGGAGTTGAGCGAAAAGTTGGTGGGTGTGCCTCAACTGGTAGCTCGTTAGAAGAGGGTTAGACCTGAGGGAGAAGGAGAAAATACATCACGCAATTAAATCACGAATTTCTTGTTTCTCCCTCGAATCGATCAAACTATCGTCATAAAAAGTATTGTCATAATTGTCATAAAAGTTTCCGGGAGTCACTCATGACCGCCACATTAGACACCAACAACGCTCTCAATTTCCAATGCGAAACCGGCAACTATCACACTTTTTGTCCCATTAGTTGTGTGGCCTGGCTCTATCAAAAAATTGAGGATAGCTTCTTCTTGGTGGTGGGCACCAAAACCTGTGGCTACTTTTTGCAAAATGCGATGGGAGTGATGATCTTTGCTGAGCCGCGCTATGCGATGGCGGAGCTTGAGGAAGGGGATATCAGCGCCAAACTGAACGATTACGAAGAATTAAAGCGGCTTTGTCTCCAGATCAAGCGAGATCGCAACCCCAGCGTGATTGTTTGGATCGGCACCTGCACCACCGAAATCATCAAAATGGATCTGGAGGGTTTGGCGCCAAAATTGGAAGCGGAGATCGGGATCCCGATTGTGGTGGCCCGGGCCAACGGCCTTGACTACGCCTTTACCCAGGGGGAAGACACGGTTTTGGCGGCTATGGCGCAACGCTGCCCAGAACAACTCAAGCCCGAAGAACAACAGACCCGAGGTGGGTTGCAGGCGATCTTTAACTTCTCGAAGAAGAAAGAAGGTGTTCCTGAGGATGAAGGCTTCCAGAAACATCCGCCTCTGGTGATCTTTGGTTCTGTGCCTGATCCGGTGGTAACCCAACTCACCCTAGAGCTGAAAAAGCAAGGGATCCGCGTGTCGGGGTGGTTACCAGCCAAACGCTACGGTGAACTGCCGGTGGTGGAACCGGGCACTTTTGTGGTGGGGGTGAATCCCTTCCTGAGCCGAACCGCAACAACGTTGGTACGCCGCAAAAAAGCAAAATTGATCACGGCTCCGTTTCCCATTGGACCAGATGGCACCCGCGCTTGGATAGAAGCTATTGCTCAAGAGCTAGGGATCCAACCCCAAGGCTTGGCAGAACGGGAGGCAGAAGTCTGGAATCATCCCCAGATTCAGGAATATATCGGTCTGCTACGGGGTAAGCGGGTGTTTTTGATGGGGGATAATCTGCTGGAGATCTCGCTGGCCCGCTTGTTGGTGCGCTGCGGCATGACCGTGCAAGAGATTGGGATCCCTTATCTGGACAAACGTTATCAAGCGGCTGAGTTGGCCCTCTTGGAGCGCACCTGTGAGGAAATGGGGGTGCCCAAACCCACGATTGTGGAAAAGCCCGACAACTACAATCAAATTCAGCGCATCAAAACCCTACAGCCGGATCTGGTGATTACCGGCATGGCCCATGCCAACCCCCTGGAGGCACGCGGAGTAACCACCAAGTGGTCGGTGGAGTTTACCTTTGCCCAGATCCACGGCTTTGGCAATACCCAGGATGTGCTGGAATTGGCCACTCGTCCCCTGCGTCGCAATGCTGCCCTGAAGGGGTTGGGCTGGGATAAGTTGGTGCGGGAAGAAGCCCAGGTTTAGCCTTCGGTTTCCTCATTGTCGTAGAGGATCCCGTCCATGTGATCCGGTAGGTGTTGTTGGTCGATCCAGACCATCCCCGCCAAAATCGCTTCGGCCTCGCTCTGGAAGTAGCCGTAGGCTTTGGTGGTGGTTTCCTGCTTCTGGCAGCGAAAGATAAATCCTTTGTCGGTGGCTTGGGTGCTGATGCTCCAGTCGCGGTGAGGGTGCTCTGCCATGACAGGGATCCTGGGGGTCATCGTCTACAGGGTATCAGGTCGTCTCTAGTCTGGGGAGCAGGGTTACCGCTCTAGCGGGAGTTTTCAAGGACAGGGCTTGTGTCTTTTCGGTTGATAGACCCTGTCTCTGTGCAACGGGACTAGCGTTGCCGTATGGATCGCTACAGGCAAACGCGCTCGCGTGCCCTGGGTGCAAAGGGCTGGAGCTGGAATTCTGTTTGATTTAATTAGGATCCAAAATGAGGTTTCTTGTATTATCGATAACCAGTCACTCCCGGTATACGATGACGGATCCCAGCGATACCCTTTGGGTTTTGGTCTGTGCTGCGCTGGTATTTATCATGCAGCCCGGCTTTATGTGTCTGGAGTCGGGGCTAACCCGCAGTAAAAACAGCATCAATGTGGCCGCCAAGAACTTTGCCGATTTTGCTCTTGCTTCCGGGCTGTTTTGGTTGGTGGGGTTTGGGTTGATGTTTGGCCCCAGTTGGCTAGGAATTTTCGGGTACAGACAGTTTGCTCTCGACTTGAATGGGCCGGGATCCCTGGCCACCTTTTTCCTCTTTCAAGCCATGTTTTGCGGGACGGCCACCACGATTGTGTCTGGGGCGGTTGCAGAGCGGGTTCGCTTTGGGGCCTACGGCCTGATGAGCTGCCTGATCTCGGGGTTGATCTATCCGATCTACGGTCACTGGGTCTGGCATGGGTTGGATCAGGGACAGGCGACGGGATGGCTGGGGCAGTTGGGATTTATCGATTTTGCCGGTTCTACGGTAGTCCACAGCATTGGCGGTTGGGTAGCCTTGGCAGGGCTGATGGTGATTGGGCCGCGGGCCGGTCGGTTTGATGCCCAAGGTCGTCCGAAAAAGCTGCTCGGTTCTAGCTTGCCCCTGTCGGTATTGGGGGGGATGTTGCTCTGGTTCGGTTGGTTTGGCTTTAACGGCGGCAGTGCTCTAGGGCTGGGGTCAGAGGTGCCGCGCATTCTCACCAATACCCTCATGGGCGGGGTGGGCGGGTTGATCGCTGGGCTGGGGATTGCTTTGGTCTATTTGCGACGGGCAGAAGTGGATTGGATGATCAACGGGTGCTTGGCCGGGTTGGTGGCGATTACGGCGGGCTGTCATTTGGTGTCTACGGCTGAAGCCGTCTGGATTGGGGCGATCGGGGCTTCGGTGGCGATTTGGGTGAGCCTGGGGATGGAGCGCTGGCAGCTGGATGATGCGGTGGGGGCGGTGCCAGTACATCTGGGGGCAGGAGCCTGGGGAACGCTGGCGGTGGCCTTTTTCGGCGATCCCGAACAACTGCCCTTGCCGGTGTTGCCACAACTGGGGATCCAACTGCTGGGGGTGGTGACGGCTGGGATCTGGGCCTTTGGGCTGGCCTACGGCATTTTTCGCGGTCTTGATCCTTTCTGGCCCTTGCGGGTTACACCTGAAGCAGAGGAGCTAGGGCTGAATATCGTCGAACATGGGGCGAAAACAGAAGCCTATGACCTAATTCAGGTGATGAGTGCCCATTCCCATCGTCAAAACTTAAGTCAGCGGGTGACGGTGGAGCCGTTCTCGGAGCTGGGGTATGTGGGATCCCGTTACAACCAGGTGATGGATGCCCTTGCGGAAGCCCAACAGGAAATTCAGCAACTGAACCTGAAGCTCAAAGCAGAAAACCAACGCATGGGATCCGAATTGGAGCTGACCCGCCGCTTGCAACAGTTAATCCTGCCCAAGGATCGGGAATTGCAGCGGATCCCGGGGTTGGATATTGCTGGGTTTATGGAACCGGCGACCGAGGTGGGAGGCGACTACTACGATGTGCTGGAACACAACGGTCTGGTGCGCATTGGCATTGGCGATGTTACCGGCCATGGCCTAGAGAGCGGCATGTTGATGTTGATGGCGCAAACGGCGATCCGCACCCTAGCCATTCAACAGGAACGGGATCCGGGGCGGGTACTGGAGATTCTCAACCAGGTGATTTACGAAAATGCCCAGCGCATGAACTCCGACAAGAACATGACCCTGATGTTGCTGGACTACCACGACGGCACCCTCCGCTTCAGCGGCCAGCACGAGCAGATGATTGTCGTGCGCACAGATGGCTCGGTTGAGAAGGTGGATACTCTGGATCTGGGTTTCCCGATTGGACTGGAAGCGGATATCCGCGACTTTATTGCCCAAGCTGAGGTTCATCTTGCTTCTGGGGATGTGGTAGTGCTCTACACCGACGGCATTACGGAAGCCGAGAACCGATCCCGAGAGCTGTTTGGGTTGGAACGGTTATGTCAGGTGGTGCAAAGTCATTGGCAAGCCACCGCTGGTGAAATCTGCAAGGCGATCATCACGGAAGTGCGGCAGTTTATTCAGGAGCAGCAGATTTTTGATGACCTCACCCTAGTGGTGATTAAGCAACTATAAAACCAGCTCCTCTCCCTAACTCAGATATCCAGACCTGGCCCTTGATCTCAAACAGGCGCTTGCTTGAGGAGGATCCCTGGGCATCAACTGACGGACGGGATCCCAAGAAAAACATCCCCGTCACCCCATTTTCATGGCAAGTTGAGAACAAATGCCGCAACAGAGGCCGTCATGGAGAGCAAGATCCTGTCCCGCGATGTCCAGGTCGCCTCAATTGGCCCCGCAACCCTGGCTCTGCGCTCCCGCACTTGGGATCGCCTGAAGTTTGAAATCGAATATGCCCGCCAACGGGGCACCACTGCCAACAGCTACTTGATTCAGGCGGATCAAGCGATTTTGATCGATCCGCCGGGAGAATCATTCACCGATATCTTTCTAGAAGAACTGGCGCAGCACCACTATCTACAACGGCTGCAATTTATTCTGCTCAGCCATGTTAATTTCAACCGCATTGCCACCCTAAAAGCGCTGTTGCCCCTTGCCCCTTATGCAGTAGTGCTCTGTTCTAAGCCAGGGGCGATTACGCTGCGGGCTGCCTTCGAGACGGATCCCTTGCCCAGTCTACCGGCCCGCGACGAAGAAGAGGCCGCCGATTTGGGGATTACCTACAACGGGGACCAGTCCTTTCGCCTGCGGGTGGTGCGAGATGGGGAATGTCTGGATTTGGGGGAAGGCCATGAGCTGCACTTTCGCACCGTACCGACCCCTCGTCATCCCGATGCCCTCTGCACCTACGACCCCGCCAGCGGGATCCTCTACAGCGACAAACTCTTTGGTGCCCATGTTTGTGACGAGCACCTCTTCGATGAGCACTGGCGGCAACTGAGTGAGGATCGCCGCTACTATTTTGACTGTCTGCATCGCCTTCAAGCCCCACAAGTGAAGGCAGCCCTAGCAAAATTAGCGGATTTTCCTGCCAGCACCTACGCTCCTGCCCACGGGCCCCTAGTCCGCCACAGTCTACGCCGGTTGCAACTGGATTATCAAACCTGGTGCGAAGAAAACCCCGCCGAACAACGGGTTGCCCTCCTGTTCACGTCCGCCTACGGCAATACCGGATTGATGGCAGCCGCCCTAGGACAGGGGCTGGAACGGGCAGGGGTGATTGTGGAAAGGGTGAACTGCGAGTGGGCCACCCCAGAGGAAATTGGACAAACTCTAGAGCGGTGCCAAGGATTTATCATCGGGTCCCCAACCTTAGCGGGTCATGCGCCGGTACAAATCCAGACCGCTCTAGGCATCATCCTTTCCTCTACTCCCAATACCAAGGTGGCGGGCGTGTTTGGTTCCTATGGCTGGAGTGGGGAAGCGGTGGACTTTATTGAGAGCAAGTTGCTCAATGCCGGTTTTCCGCTGGGCTTCGAGACGATCCGGGCTAAGTTCAAACCCACCACCGAAGTGTTGCAAGCCTGTGAACAGGCGGGATCCCAATTTGCCCAAGCGCTGCGCAAAGCAATGCGAGCCCGTTCTCCCCGCCAAACCAGTGGCGAAACTCAGGCGGCTCGGGTTGAACAAGCCCTGAGTCGGGTGGTGGGATCCCTGTGTGTGGTTACGGCCCAACAGGGGGGGATCCGGCGCGGGTTTCTCACCTCTTCCGTTGCTCAGGCCAGTTTCAATCCGCCCGGATTAACGGTTTCTGTGAGCAAAGATGAGGCAGAACTGCTGACTCAACCGCAAGTCCCCTTTGTGCTGAATATTTTGCGGGAGGGCAAAAGCAGCCTGCAACGACATTTTCAGCGACCGCAACGGCCAGGGGAAGATCGCTTTGCCGGAATCGAGACCATTGCTGCGGAGAACGGTTGTCCTATTTTGCAGGAGGCGCTAGCCTACCTCGAGTGTCGGGTGAAAAACTGGATGGGCTGCGGGGATCGCTATGTCGTTTATGCCCAGGTGGAACGGGGCAAGGTACTGGATCCGACAGGGGTGACCGCTATGCACCATCGGCGCACCTGAGATGAGCCGAGTCTTGAAGCTATTGGGTGGAACAGGGATCCAAGCGCAAACCGGCGGCCCTTTCAACCTAGGGTAGTCTCTTCCTGCACCTGCGGGATCCAGAGGGTAAAGGTTGTCCATCCGGCGCTGCTGCTGACCTCTAGGGATCCCTGCAAGCGGTCGATGATTTGTTTGACCAACGCCAAGCCCAAACCGGTACCGCCTTCTTTCCAGGGATTACGGTTGCCAATGCGATAAAAGCGCTCAAAAATACGGGGCAACTCTTCTGGAGGGATCTCCTGGCTGTTGCTCACCTGTAGGCAGGTTTGTTGCACGTCCGGCTCTACCTTCAAGGAGATGGATCCCTGGGCAGGCGTATATTTGACCGCGTTGTGGAGGAGTTCCCGTAAAATACGGCCCAACAGGGTTGGATCGGTGCTGATCTGACCGTCTAGAGGAACACTGGCTTCAAACTGTTGTCCACGGGACTGGGTTTGTTCAGTGGTAATGGACAGCAAATCTCCCAGGAGTGCCTCCCACGTCAGGGTGCGAATATCCAGGGTATAGGCCCCCGCCTCCAGCCGTTGCAGATCCAGCAAGTCGTTGATCAGTTCAATTTCGCGGCGACATTCCCGTTGAGCAATGGCTAGGTATTGAGCGTGTTTCTTGCCAGGGGGTGTGACCTGGAGCATTTGCAAGGCAACCCTCAGACTGGTTAGCGGCGTGCGCAACTCGTGACTGACGGTGCTGATGAAGTCATCTTTCAATTGGTTCAGCCGTTCTAGGGCGAGCACCTGCTCCTGAGTCGCTCGAAACAAACGGGCCTGACGCAAACCAATGGCACATTGATTGGCCACCTGACGAATGAGCCGCAGTTCCTGCTCATCAAAGCCATCCCCAGAGCGGCGAAACACCCACAAGTCTCCCAAGGTGTGATCTTTGTCAGTGAGGGGACAAGCAAACACCACACTGTGATCTTTTTCGGGGCGAACCAGAGTTGGGGAAATAAAGCAAAACAAGCAGGATTGCCCGCGCGTCAGTTGATGGTAAAGATCATCATAAATACCTCCCACCATCGGTATAGAAACGTTCAGGGCAGATTTCACCCGTGGACAATACTCATAGGTGATCGTTGAACGGGTGAGATCAGCATTGTAGAGGCCAATATCACAGCCATCTACCTGTAAGTTTTTCCCCAGCTCTTGGACAGCACTGCTGAGGATTTCAGCTTCATCCAGCGAGTCCCGCACACGATCGGTGATGCGCTTAAGAAGCGCCTCAAATTGCAGAGATCGTTCCAACTCAAGGGTGCGCTGCTGAATTTTTTCTTCTAAGTTTTGATTCAAAACTTGCACCTGTTTATACAGTTGTGCTTGCTGCAAAGCAATCGCCAGTTGATCCGCCAGTTGCTGTAGCAACCGGATTTCCCAGCCCTCCCAAAACCGTGGGGCTTGGCAATGTTGGGCCACCAGTAACCCCCACAGCTTTTCTGAGGCATTCTCTCGAATCGGCACCACCAAATTGGCCTGGGCTTGGAAAGAATCCAGCAACTCCTGATAACAGGGATCCAGATGGGCCGCCCGAACATCCCCCAACGCCTGGACAAAGCCCTGACAATACTTGCGATAGCAGGGATCCGCTTGGAAATAGGCATCCCAAACGGAGCGCCCCAGCTGGCTAGGCCAGGGCTCCTGAACGGACTCGGCGATGACCACTCCCCCTAACAGTTCTTGGAGTTGGTAGATCATGACCCGATCCACCTGTAAGCATTGCCGGACTTCTGCTACAGTCGTTTGCAAAATTTGATCCAAATCCAGGGTTTGGCGGCTGCGCTGCAACAAAGACCCTAATAACCGTTCTCGTTCTGCCTCCTGAAGGAGGACATCCTGGGCAGTTTTAAGAGGTGTAATATCAACACAAATACCACAGAGGGCATAGGGATCCCCATTCCCATCCCGCAGAGCAAACTTGGTCACCAGACTGGTAATCTCTTGTTCGGGATAAGGAACCACTTGTTCGTAGCTAATCGGCTGATGGGATTGCAAGGCAGTTTGATCTTCTCGCTGGTAGCGCAGGGCATTGTCTGGTAAAAAAAGTTCAGCATCCGTCTTGCCTAAGATTTCGTCAGGGCTAAGTTTCTCCAGGCGTAAATAGGTGGCATTCACTTGGGTATAGCGACCCTGTAAATCCTTGAGAAAAATAGGAAATGGGATCCCGTCTAAGATGGCCTTGAGGCGTCTTTCACTCTCTTGCAAATCCAATTCCACCTGTTTTTGGCGGCTAATATCGCGGGTATTGGAGACAATGCCCTGAATGACAGGATCCGCTAGCCAATTGGTAGCCAAACTCTCCAGCCACACCCAATGACCATCAGCATGTTGCATGCGATAGACAAAGCTCAGGGGCTGACCTGGATGGGCCAATAACTGCTCAAAAGCAGCAGCTATCTTGTCCTGATCCTGCGGATGAACCCAATCGAGGGGGCGAAACTCCCCCGGTACAGGGACATAGCCCAAAATGGACTCAGCGGCTTTCGGATTCAGACAATACAGACGCCCTTCAGCATCCATGTGGTGAAGGATGTCATGGCTGTTTTCGATCAGGGCATGGAATCGTGCTTCTTGCTCTTTGAGTTCTTGTTCTAGGCGTTTTTGCTCGGTCATATCCAGGGTGATGCCCAACACCCCCAACCCTTCCGACTGATCTCGAATCGGTACCGTCAGACGATAGGTATAGCGTTCTTCCCCCAGAATGAGTTCTTTACTCTCCCGTTGATAAACGCCCTGCTGGTTAATTTGGGCAAGAATTTTGTCGTGACTGTCTTGCCAGTTATTTTGCTCATACGCTTGTTCGATTGAGGTGCCGAGCAGATCCCCAAACCAGGCGCGATCTGTGGCATTTTGTAGGATTAACACCCCTCGTGAATCTCTGGCCCAAACTGCCAATGGCAAGGCATCCAATAGAGTTCGCAGTTGAGCTTCGCGCATCCGTAAGGTTTCTTCCAGCTGCTTTTGTTGGGTGATCTCCCGGCCTACCCCGCGAATGAACTGCAACCGGCCCCGTCGGTCGAATAAACCCTGGTTAATCCACTCGAACCAACGGGTCTCCCCATTGGCATCCGGCAAGGAGTTGACACACACAACCGTCGGCTGGTCTGGAGTCAGTTGGGCTAGCTTTTCCCGCACCAGGGCTTGTTCTGAGGCGGGCACTGAGTCGATCCAGCGTTTGCCCCGCCAATCTCCCAATAGCTTTTGATAGGCACTGTTGTACTCCAGCACCGTGGTATCAGCCCGCGACAGGGTGATTAGGTCAGGAAAGCCCTCCTGGGTGCGCTTCAGGGTTTGCTTGTGCCAATAGCTCACTGCCGCCAGTGAGAGTCCCCAGAGAAGGATGAAAACCCAATCGGGTAAAACATCGAAATCGATCATCCAGTCGGCTCACACAGGCTGTCCATTCATGATGAATCCATTCTCAACACACCTTCAAGTATTCCAGAGAACTTTCGCGATCATTCTCAGCGCGACCTCAATTCAGTTCAGTAGATAACATAACAAGCAATCTACAGGAGTTGGGGATCCCAAGAAAGTTAGATTTGTTACGGGCTTGAGGAAGATAGATAAGGTTGTATCCAACGCACCAGGCGCTCCGACAACAGAAAGGCTTCCGGCTCCGCCCCTTTCAGGCCCGATTGGCTGCTGAAGTGGGCAATCACCTCTTCTCGTTCAAAATCTTCCCCCTGAAACCGCAATCGCACTTGGCTTTGCACTTGAAAACTCTCTTGAGCTTGGTTATCCAAAACCTCCCGGCCAAGGCGATGCATCCGCACCGTTTGCAACTGAGCCCAGGGATAGGAAAAAACCCGCTGTCGCCACAATCCCCAGGGGCCACGATGCTGTGTCAGGGAAACCGTTTGGGTTTCCCGATCCAAGCACAAGGTATGGCCCAAGCCCCAAGGGATCCCAATGCCCACGCCAACCCCCCAACAAATTAGGCCAAACAAAAGGGAACGACCCCAAAGCTGGGATCCCAGCCCCAATAACAGGATCCCTACCCCTGCCCGCAAAAGAACCTGCTTAGCCGAGATTGGTCGCAAGCCAATCCGCAGCCGCTTCAGGTTTCGTTCCAGGAGTTGCAGATGAAGCTGTGCCATTGAGCCACTCCAGAGTTTCGTCGCACCAAGCCACCCAGTCAGCTTCGTAGCGGATGCCGCGACGCAGGGTTCGGTACATAAATTGCTTTGGGAGTGGAGCCGCCGTCAAGTTCTGAAAATACGCCTCCTCCACTTGGTGATAATGCTCCAAACGCGCCTGATGGTATTCCCGTCGCCGTTGCACTTCCGCCCGAATCACCAAGGGATCCACCAGATACCCCGCCAGCACCTTCACCAACAGTTCTTCTCGAATTGCCGCTGGGTCAGAGGGCTGCGCCACCCATTCTTTGAGGGCCTGCAATCCTGCGGGAGTAATGCGGTAAAGCTTTTTATTGGGCCGGTCGGTTTGGATCACCCGTTCTCCTGCGATCCACCCCTGTTCTTCCAGGCGGTTGAGTTCCCGATAAATCTGTTGTTGGCTGGCTTGCCAGTAGCAGGCAATACGCTCGTTAAAGTCTTTCACCAGTTCGTAGCCGCTGGTGGCCTCTTCCACAAGGCTGGCCAGGATGGCATGGGCAAGGGACATGCGCCGTTAAGATAAAGGGCTATTTCTAGGATATCCCAGCAGGAATATTCTACAAGTTGAATATTAAGTTGAGTAACAAGCCGAATCAGAGTGGCCCGCACTACCCTTCTACCAACCCAGCCAATCCAGCAAAGTAGCTCCTCCTAGCCATAGCCCCACCAAAATCGAAGTGGTCAGGAATCCACCCGCCACACAAATCAGGGATCCCAAACTACACAGGATCCCGTCTTCTTCCATCAGACCAAAGGCAGTCACAAAAACCCCTATCGCCGGTAGGGTATTGGTGCCCGGGATCGGAATGATCATGGAAATCCCCATGAGAGTAATCAAGGTGCCCAAAACCCCTCGGCTCAGACGCGATGTACACAGATAAGTCCAACGGGGGCGAGAAATTTTTTCAATGCGTTGCAACCAAGGGATCCCGGCCTGCACCAGCCTTTGAAATTGATTCAGTTGAATTGATTTTTGCAACACCCATTCCGGTAACCAGGGGGTGGTTCGCCCCATTGCCAACTGAGCCGCCAGCAGGACAATCAACAGGCCAAAGGGTGTCGAGTAGCCCGGGGCAGGCAGGGGTAAAGCCGAAGGTAGGGACAGGACAACCAAAAACAACCCAAAGCTGCGTTCGCCCGCCAGTTTCAAGATTTGCTCGACTCGGATCCTTTCTTCAAGGGATCCCGCCTCGGAGGCAGGGGAGCTGAGGGGATCCACCAGGCTCTGGATTTGGGAAAACAGGGCTAGCTCCTGAGATAGACGAGCCATAAAGGGAATGACTTGTGGGAAAAGCGATGGGTACCAGTGCTCGAACTTTGTGCAGATCCAGGGTCAGATCTAGAAGACCAACGCTAGCCTACTGCAAAACCTGTTGGATATTCTGAACGCATGGGTGGTTCTGGAGAGGTGGCATGAGTCATGGGGCTGTGGACATGAGCGGGCCTGAGCGATGGAAGCGATGCAAGAATCCATCTCGGCCTTGCCAAGGGATGCACGGGATGGGATGGGGATTGCTACTGGGATCCCTGTTGATATTGGGGGGCGGTGTAGCCTTTGCCCAATTGCAGTTGGATGTGGGTACTTCCACCACAATGCCACCCGAAGAGCCGGATCCCGTCTTGCCGCCGCCGCCGCTGGGGGTGCGACAGATTTCCGTGAATACGGATCCCGAGCAAACCGCCGATATGCCCCTTTCCTTAATGGGGGAACAGGTGTTGGAAGCGGTGTGTGAGGCGCAGATCGATGCCCAGCGGGCCTTGGCTCTCATGCCCGATCTGAGTGAATCCCACATCCGGGCCGCCTGTCCGAAACGACTGATCCCGAAAGGCTGAAGGCCGGAAAAGTGTAGTCGAGAATACGTTTGCTGCTGAGGGCGGGTGGTACTCAATGAGTGTACCGATTTCTTCAGGGATCCCTCTGCATGTCTAGGCTGGCTTGCTTTCGGTCGGGTTGTATTCAGGAATGGATTTCACGGTTAGCGCTGGCGGCGGCTCTGCTCAGCCTTTTTGCGTTGGGACGGACAGCCCAGGCGCAATCGAGTAGCGATATCAGCGGCATGAAGCTGGCAATCATCCTGGGAGGAACTGCCAACGACGGCTCCTGGAACCAGGTGGCTGCCGATGCAGGTAAAGCGCTGCAGGCCAAAGGGGTAGAGGTGGCGATTGTGGAGCAGATCCCGGATCCCGATGTGGAGCGGGTGTTGCGCCAGTACGCTGAGCAGGATTTTGACCTGATCATCGGCCATTCCTTTAACCATCAGGATGCTGTGTTTGCGGTGGCAGAAGACTTTCCAGAGGTGAACTTCTCTTGGGGTGGGGCGATTGGTCGGGTCAGCGAGAATGTCTCCGACTATGACCAGCCCTTTCATGAGGGGGCCTATCTGGTGGGGATCCTGGCAGGAGAACTGAGCCAAACCGGTAAGCTGGGAGCCCTCTACGGGTTTGAGATTCCGGTGTGTAAAGCGATGGGCAATGCCCTCTTGGCGGGGGCGCAGTTGGTCAACCCAGAGGCAACGCTCACGGATGTGGCGGTGGGGGATTGGTACGATGTCGGGCGGGCCAAGGAAGCCGCTTTAGCCCAAGCGGAAACCGGCGTGGATTTTTGGATTGGCTGCGGTCAAGGCCCCACCTGGGGATCCATCGAGGCAGCCAAGGAGATAGAAGGCTTTAGCACCGGCTATGTGGGCAACATGACGGAGCTGGGCCCGGAGGTGGTGGTGACCAATATCGTCTGGAACCTGGAGCCCACCTTTGAACAGATGTTGAAAGACACCCAAGCCGGTACCTACGCCGAGCAGTACTACTCGCTGGGGGTCGCAGACGATGCCGTGCGGCTAGAGTTTAACCCGGCCTTTGAAGACCGCATCAGCCCGGAAACCCTCGCCCTCTACGAAGCAACCCTGGCCAAGATCCAAAGTGGCGAATTGGAAGTGCCCTTCCAGCCCAATTAACTCCATTCCCCCTCGCCGGGGATCCCCAAGCAACTCAAAGGTGCGGGTCATGAGCGAACGATCTTCGGATTCCATCTCCCAAGCGCCAACCGCAACGGTGGATCCGATGCAGGATCCGCTGATCCGAGGGGATTGGCATGCGGTAGCACGGCGGCAGGATCTGGAAACCACCCCTCAGCCGGTGCCAATACGGCTGCTAGAAGAAGATCTGCTGCTCTGGAACGCGGAAGGGGAGTGGTGCTGTTGGGCGGATCGCTGCGTCCACCGCGGCACGGCCCTCTCCTTGGGCACCGTCAAAGAATCCACCCTGATCTGCCCTTACCACGGCTGGGTGTTCGATGCGCAGGGGCGGTGTATTCATATTCCCGCCCACCCGGAGCAAACGCCCCCCCGACGCGCCTGCATCCCCACCTATGCAGTACAGGAGCGCTATGGGTTGATCTGGGTCTGTTTGACCGAGCCGCAACAACAAATTCCCCCCTTCCCAGAGTGGGGGGATCCCAGCTTTCGCCCTTTGTCGTCCCGGGGGTATCGTGTTCGTGCCTGTGGAACCCGCGCCATTGAAAACTTCCTGGATGTCAGCCATTTTCCCTTTGTGCACGAGGGGATTTTGGGGGATCCGGCCCATGCCGGGATCCCGGACTATCCGGTGCAAATCACCCCAGAGGGGGTGCTGGCGGAAAACGTGCAGGTGTATCAGCCGGATCCCTATGGTACGGGGGTGGGGGAGAGGGTGTCTTATACCTATCGTGCTCTGCGCCCCCTAACCGCCTATTTGCGCAAAGATTCTGCCGAGCAGTGTGTGGCCATTTTGCTGACGGTCACTCCCCACTCGGAGCAGGAAAGCACCCTGTGGATGTTGATGGCCATGAACTACGCCCACGACACCCCAGCGCAGGAATTGCTGGACTGGCAGGAGGCGATTGTGTTGCAGGATATCCCGATTTTGGAGTCGCAACGGCCTGTGCAACTGCCCTTGGATCCGCAACAGGAGCTACACCTGGCCTCGGATCAATCCGCCATTGTGTATCGGCGCTGGCTGAAGGCATTGGGCTTACGGTTTGGAGTGCTTCCCTGACGTAGGGTTTCCCGGTTTTCCTAGTTTTTGAATGGTTGTTCATTGACCCCTTCACCCATGCAGCTTTCCCACCTGAGCGCCGCCGACCGCACTGGGATCCCCGCCGATACGCCACTGGTGCAGATGCAGGGGATCCGCAAAGCCTTCCCGGGGGTACTGGCCAACGATGGAGTCGATTTTGAGCTGCGCCCAGGAGAGATCCACGCCCTGCTCGGGGAAAACGGAGCCGGGAAAACCACCCTGATGAACATCCTGGCGGGCCTTTACCAACCGGATAGCGGCCAGATCCGTTTGCGCGGCCAATCGGTGCGGATCGGATCCCCACGCCAGGCCATCCAGCGGGGGATTGGCATGGTGCATCAGCATTTTATGTTGGTGCAAAGCTTTACGGTGGCAGACAACATTGTTTTAGGGCAGGGATCCGGCTGGCTCCAGGAGAACACCAAACAACTACACGAACAGCTGCGGCAACTGGCAGAGCGCTACGGGTTGCAGGTGGATCCGGCGGCCCAGGTGGCCCAGCTTTCGGTGGGAGAGCAACAGCGGGTAGAGATCCTCAAGGCCATCTATCGCGGCGCCGATATTCTGATCCTGGATGAGCCGACGGCGGTACTGACGCCCCAGGAGGTGGAAGAACTGTTGCAGACGCTGCGGGCTTTGGCTGCCCAGGGCACGGGGATTGTCTTTATTTCCCACAAGTTGAAGGAGGTGCTGGCCCTCTGTCATCGGGTGACGGTGCTGCGGGATGGCAAAACGGTCGGTACGGTGGCGGTAGCCGAACAGCTACAAAGTCTGGGATCCGCCGGTTGTGAACGGCTGCTGGCCCAGATGATGGTGGGGCGGGAGATCAAACCGGCCTCCTGGGGGAAGGCCGGGGAACCAGGCTCACTAGGGGATCCCCTCTTGCGACTGGAGGGGGTAGTGGCCCTAAGCGACCGGGGTTTGCCCGCTTTGCAAGGGATCCACCTCCAGGTACGGGCCGGAGAAATTGTCGGCGTGGCGGGGGTGGATGGCAATGGCCAACGGGAATTGGAGGAGGTGATCGCTGGCCTGCGGCCCATCCAAGCGGGGACATTACGCTTTGCCGAATCGGGGCCGGTGAACTTAGCCCACATTCCCTCGGATCGCTACAGCATGGGCCTGCTCTCCGACTTTAGTGTTGCGGAAAACACGATTTTACGGGATGTGGAGCGGGATCCCTATTGTCGGCGGGGCTGGCTGGATTGGCGGGCGATTGCCCGGTTTGCCCAGCAGTTGGTGTTGCAATTTACGGTGAAAACCCCTTCCATCCAAACACGGGCTGGGAAACTGTCCGGGGGCAATGCCCAAAAATTGGTGCTGGGACGGGAATTGGCGCGGCAACCGCAACTGATTTTGGCGGCACAACCGACGCGGGGGCTGGATATCAGCGCTATTGAATACGTGCATCATCAACTGTTGCAACAACGGCAGATGGGAGCAGGTATCCTGCTCATTTCGACGGAGCTGGAGGAGATCCTGCAATTGAGCGACCGTATCGTGGTGCTCTACGAGGGGAAAATTCGCGGCGAAACCGCAGCAGAACGGGTGGATATTCATCAATTGGGCCTGTGGATGGCGGGGAGAGAGTAGGTGCAGGGGTGGCTTTCGCGGTCGACTCCGTTGCGGCTGGGCAAGGGATCCCTGGTGGCGATGCCGCTGCTGGGGGCAGGAGTAGCACTGTTGTTGGGGGCACTGTTGATTGCCCTGGCGGGACATAACCCGCTGACGGCTTATGGGGTGATGCTGCAGGGGGCTTTGGGTAGCCAACGATCCCTAACAGAAACGGCGTTGCGGGCGACGCCGCTGTTGATCATGGGGTTGGGGTTGACGATAGCCTTTCGCTGCAAGGTGTGGAATATCGGCGCGGAAGGGCAGTACCACTTGGGGGCTTTGGCGGGGGCAGCCGTCGCTCTGAATATGGCGGATCAACCGGCTTGGCTGGTGCTGCCGCTGATGGTGTTGGCGGGAGTGGCGGGAGGGGTGCTGTGGAGTGGGTTGGCGGGTTGGCTGCATCTGAAACGGGGTATGAATTTGATCATCGTTACCCTGATGCTGAACTACATCGGCATTTTGTGGGTGCGCTACATGGCCCGTAGCCCCCTGCGGGATCCCAAGGGGTTTTTACCGGAATCGGCTCAGTTTGCAGCGGTGGCACGATTGCCTCGGCTGCTGGATACCCGCTTGCACTTGGGTGTGGTGATGGCGGTGTTGTTGGTCGGGATTGTCTATGTGCTGTTGTGGCGAACATCGTTGGGGTTTCAGTTGCGAGCGGTGGGATCCCGTGCCAGTGTGGCCCGCACGATGGGGATCCCGGTGGGACGAAATATTTTAATGGCTTTGTTGATCAGTGGGGGACTGGCGGGGTTGGCGGGCATTATCGAAGTCAGTACCACCATCACCCGTTTGAAGGGCACGATTTCTGATAATTACGGCTTCAGTGCCATTTTGGTGGCTTTGTTGGGGCAGTTGCAGCCCGTGGGGGTCTTGGTGGCGGCCTATTTGTTCTCCGCCTTAAATATTGGGGCAGAGGCATTGCAGGTACGGATGCAGATCCCAGCGGCAGTGGCGCAGGTGATCCAAGCGTTGGTGGTGCTGTTGGTGTTGGCAGGGGATGCCTTGGGCAGAAATCGCGGGCGCGAGTAAGGGCAGGGATCCCTTGTTGTGCAAGTTCAGGGTGAGGTTTTAGGCAGATAGAAGTATTCGGTGGTACAGCCCTCTCTCTAACGGAGCTTGTAGGGGCTGTCTGAATCGTCGTACAGTGCGCTTTGACCTTGCCGGATCCCTTACCCATGTCTGATCTTACCTGGTTGGATCCCCTCACTCAGCACTTTCAACTGGGGGATCCCGAACCCCCTCAACCGATCCAAATCGGCCTCATCCACCAAACCTGGAAACTCAGTACCCCTCAGGGATCCTTTATTGCCCAGCGTCTTCACCCGATCTTTGATCCCACTGTCACCGAAGATGGCCAAACCATCAGCCAATGGCTACGACAACAGGGCTTTCCTACCCCACAATTCTGCCGTGCCCGTGATGGATCCCTGCATTTGAGCTGGGCAGAAGGACTGTGGCGAGTGATGGAGTGTTTACCGGGATTTTGTCATCAAACCCCTCCCGATTGGGGGTACCTGGAACAGGCGGGGGCGGCGATTGGGCGACTGCATCAGCTCTTGGCTCGGTTTGAGTATCGTTTCCGGTTTCGGATCCCGCACTTTCACGATACGGTTTACATTTGGCGGCAGCTACAGCGCCACTCCCCAACCGCCGAGGTGCAAGCGGAATGGGACTTTCTTATCAATACCGTGCCAACCCTATTTTTGCCCTCCGGGATCCCGACCCAAATCATCCATGCTGACCTTAAATTCAACAACTTTTTGTTTGATGAGCAGGGGCAATTTGTTGGCCTGTTGGATCTCGATACCTTTATGCACCACAACCTCTACATTGAACTGGGAGATGCTCTACGCTCTTGGGGTAAACGAGGGGAAACCCTCCAGGCTGAAGCGATCTTGGCGGGGTTACGCGGCTATGCCCAAACCGGGAACCTCCGCGCCCTGCAACCAGAGTTGATCCTCCAGGGGATCCAATTGATCACCCTAGAACTGGCAATGCGCTTTCTCCAGGATTGGTTTGAAGACTGCTACTGGAATTGGGATCCTGAGCGATACCCCAGTCGCAAAGCCCACAACCTCGCCCGTTGCCGACAGCAAATCCGCCTTTATCAAGCCCTAAAAGCTGTAGCACCCCAGTTACTGGAGTCGATCCGCGGCCTTTGAAGGAGAGGTTCATGTTTCAGAAGGGGTGAGGGCATAGCAACTGGCCAAGAGCCTGGCGGAGCGGATTTCCCGTTCGGCATGATGTTCCAAGATGCGCCGCAGCAGGCGTTCTGTTCCCAACCAGGCTGCCAAAGGCAGGGAATCTTCAGACAGGCTGGGCAAGGTCGGATTCGGCAGGGATCCCAAGGCTTGCAAAACGGAACCTGAGACCAGCGAAATGGGGTTGGGCCGCTGCGCCACTCGACAGGGCTCACAAACCATCCCCCCCGACTGAGGGCTGAAAAACACACTGCCAGCTAACCGACCGCGAAACTCACTGTGGCAATAATGGCAAGCCTGTACCTGAGGGGCAAACCCCGCCAAAGCCAGCAGGTGATACAACCCATGGGTAAGCAAAGGCAGGACAGCCTCAGGGTCAGGGGCCTGTTCCAAACGCTCCAGATGTTCCACCAGCAGCACGAACAGATCCTCTTGGGTTTGATCCGACAGGGCCAACATTAAAGTCACCTCCGCCAGGTACTGGGCTGCTGTCAGATGAGCCAGGCTGCGGCTGAGGCGAGGGAAGCTCTGTAGGGTTTCAGCTTGGGCAATGCGTTGTAGCCGTTGGGAAGCATCGGTTTGAGCAGGCCAACGTCCGTGGGCAATAAGCAAGTCATTAACGACAAATTGCTCCATGCGCCCCCCCAGCTTGGAAGGCTGTTTACGGGATCCCTTGGCCACGGCCCGAATCAACCCCTGTTCGCGGGTGAGGATAGTGATAATCCGATCCGACTCCCCCAGAGGGATCCCTTTTAAGTTGATGCCGGTAACCCGATAGGTGCGCCCACTCATACGCTGGCCGATCCTTTGGCATTCAACTCCTGCATCAGCTCCAGGCCCCAAGAAGTGCCAATGCGGCTGGCCCCTGCCTCGATCATCGCCTCTGCCTGAGCCACTGTCCGGATCCCTCCCGAGGCCTTAACTGCGACTTTTCCCCGGCTCAGTTGCCACAGCAATTGCACATCCGCTACTGTTGCTCCCCCCATCCAACCGGTGGAGGTCATCAAAAAGGCCACTCCGGCATCAATGCACACTTCCCCGGCTAATTTTTTTTCATCTTCTGTGAGCTGGGCCGTTTCCAAAATCGCTTTCACACAGACTCCCGTTTCTTCCACCAGTTGGGCGATCTCGGCATGGAGACGATCCAGTTCTCCTGCTTTCAGCCAGGCTAAGTTGATGCGCACATCCAGTTCTCGGCAGCCCTGTTCCACTGCCAGTTGGGCCTCGTAGAGCTTGACCTCTGCCATCGATGTGCCCATCGGAAACCCAACCACCGTGCTGACCTGAACCGGGGATCCATGCAATCGCTCCACAGCCCGAGGCACATAACAGGGCGGGATGCAGAGGCTGGGAAAACGATAGCGCAGGGCCACTTCACAGCCCTGATCGATCTGCTCTGGGGTGAGCATCGGTAACAGCAGAGTGTGGTCAATATAGTCCGCCAAGTTGATCGAGCCATCCACAGCGCCCTTCGGCTGCCATGAGAGCATCTGCTTACTCCCCAGTTTTGACGATCTCCACTCTAGCGCCCGCCTTCAGCCACAGGGATCCGAAACTGAATCAGCAGCCTTTATCCCTTTTTAGATGCAACAGTAGCAAGCACAACCACTGCCGTTGAAAGAATCGACTATTGTTCTCTATGGCCTTGACGGGTTCTGTGCAATGCTGGTTACTCAACAACCTGTCCTGAAGCGATTTTGGTACCCTGTGATTCCCGTTAACCATCTGCAGAGGGGGCCGAAACCTTTTGAGTTGCTGGGGCAGCGCATTGTTCTCTGGCTGGATCAGGCGGGAAACCCTGCGGCAGTGGAGGATCGCTGTTGCCATCGCACAGCGCAGCTGTCGAAGGGCTGTGTGGTGGAAGGGACAATTCAATGTCCTTACCATGGCTGGCAATTTGATGGCTCTGGGGCCTGTGTGAAAGTGCCTCAGTTACCAGCAGATGAGCGGATCCCGGGCAGCTATAGGGTGAAGGCCTTTCAAGCCCAAATTCGCTACGACTACGTTTGGGTGTGCCTGCATGATCACCCTTTGCAGCCGATTCCGGATTTTCCTGAGGCCGAGGATCCCGGGTTTCGCGTCATTCACCACTTCTATCAGCGCTTTCCCTGCAGTGGCCTGCGCATGATGGAAAATCTCTTGGATAATGCTCACTTCAGCATCGTTCACACCAAAACCTTTGGGGATACCAGTAACCCCATCCCACCCCAGATGGAGCTAGAAGAGTTGGAATGGGGTTTGCGGGCCCGCACCGCCATACCCGCCACCAACCCACCCCTACAACAGAAAAACCTGGGCATTTTCGAGGAGAAAACCGTTCGTTATACGGATGCCACCTGGTTTATGCCGTTTGTGCATCGAGGCCGCATTACCTATCCGAATGGGTTGATCGCCGTCTTGTTTATGGCTGCCACCCCCATTAACGACCGCGAGTCTCAGTTGGTGCATTTCTGGATTCGCAGTGACCGCGAAGAAGACATCCCTGCAGCAGGGATCATCGAGTTCAATCGCATGGTGGTTCAAGAAGACGAGGCTATCCTACAAACCACCGATTGGGATACCCCCCTGAGCATGGATGGCGAACAACACCTGGCTGCTGATAAGCCCGGGATCCTAATGCGGCGCAAACTGGCAGCGCTGCTCAAAGCTTACGGAGAAACCGAGCAACGGCGCCAAGCCTAAGGGTAGTTCTTGAACCCCAGTTCAATCGTGGAACGTTCCGTAATTCCGTAATCTTTTATTTTATTTGTATCTATTTGTATTTGTATCTATTTGTAGGCAGCTAGACTGGCAGCGATGATCGCCTGGGTTTCTTCTAGTCCCTTCCAACCTAAGATCTGGGTTTCTTTTTTCTCTAGGCGTTTGTAGGTGCCGAAAAATTCCGCGATCTCATCCAGACGGTGCTGAGCCACATCTTCAAGTGTGTTCACCGAGGCATAACGGGGATCCTTTGCCGGGACACAGAGCAACTTTTCGTCGGGATCCCCGCCATCGATCATCTGCAGCATCCCCAGCGGGCGCACGGTAATGACACAACCGGGGAATGTGGGCTGATCCATCATCACCATGCCATCCAGGGGATCCCCGTCTCCTGCCAGGGTATTGGGCACAAAGCCGTAATCATAGGGATATTGCACCGAGGAATAAAGCACCCGATCCAGTGCCATCGCTCCCATGTCTTTATCGAATTCATATTTGTTTTTGCTGCCCCCGGGAATTTCAATGAGCACGTTGAGGAGGCCAGGCTTAGGTTGAGCAGGGATCCGCGACAGGTCGATCACAGCAAGTATCCTCAGGGGATGAATGAACAGCCAGAGGGCATTATAAATCGAAGCGCTCCCCCGCAAAAGGGAAAGCCAGCTAGACACTGAGCAGGCAAGCTACGGATGAGACTCCCCGGGCAAGATTCGAACTTGCGACCAATCGGTTAACAGCCGACCGCTCTACCGCTGAGCTACCGAGGATTGAAGCGTTTCCCATCATAGGAGATGAAAGTGTCCCAAGGCAACTATCCTGATCTCTTTCATTCAAAACCGGGATCCCTGGGCTGCTGGTCTACAACAGTTGCTTGGGTGATCTTGGCAGTGGGGACAGCCAGCGACAGCTGAGGAAGAGCCCAATAGGCTGGGTTTGGCCTCACAAACGGGTGCATCCTAAGGCCGCCATGGGGATCCGGGCGGACAAACCCTGAAAACGTCCTCGTCAACTGGACGGAAGCCATTACAATAGGTTACGGACATTCGCCAGCACCCCTCATGGATTTCGGAGTCGGATTTCTCTCCAACAACGTCATGTTGCCGATCCTGGATTTTTTCTACGGGATCGTACCTAGCTACGGGCTGGCCATCATCTTCCTGACGTTGGTGATCCGCTTTGCCCTTTATCCTCTCAACGTGGGCTCCATCCGCAACATGCGGCGCATGAAGGTGATCAACCCGGTGATGCAACGGCGGATGCGGGAAATTCAGGAGAAATACCGCGATGATCCCCAGAAGCTGCGGGAAGCCCAGTCCAAGCTCTACAGCGAATTGGGAGCCAATCCCCTCGGGGGCTGTTTGCCGCTGCTGGTGCAGATGCCGGTGCTGTTTGCTTTGTTTGCAACACTGCGGGGATCCCCATTTGCGGCGGTGACTTACGATGTGAACCTGCAAATCTTGCCCACAGAGGTAGCGGCTGAGGTGGTGCCTGCTCCTTATGTCAGCCCCAGTAAAAATATTTTTGTGACCGATTCCCTGCACAAGCCGGTGGTGCTGGTGGAGCCAAAGGGCACGAAGATTGGCGTTGGGGAAGAAGTGGAGTTTCTGTTGCAGGGGGCGGGAGGTAAACCCTTTGAACAGTTAGTGGTGGAAGCAGGTGGGGATCCGAGCAAACTGCAGCCCACCTGGAAAATTACCAAAGGGGAAGATCGCGCCCAAATTAAGCCGGATGGCACCCTGCTGGCTCTGGAGCCAGGGGATGTAACGGTACAGGTGTCGATTCCGGGCTTAGCATCGGATACGGGATTCCTGTTTATCGACAAACTGGGTCGCGTTGGTGCCTTTGACGAAGATGGCACCATTCACTGGGACATCGTCGCCATGATTGTTATCTTTGGGGTGTCTATTTACTTAAACCAATCTTTGACGACTGCCGGACAGGATTCAGGTAAGGAGGATCCCAGCCAAAGTTCGATGGCGCGTATCACCCCTGTGTTGTTTTCAGCGATGTTTTTGTTTTTCCCCTTGCCTGCAGGTGTCTTGCTTTACATTCTGGTTTCCAACATTTTCCAAACCGTGCAAACAGCCTTGCTCTCCCGCGAGCCCTTGCCAGAGAACCTGCAACAGTTGGTGGAAGAAGAACGGCGGCGGGCGGCTGAAGTGATAACTGTGGAAGCGGAAGAGGTGGGAAAGTCTGCTAAGCCCAAAACAGAAGGCCGCGAATCATTACCTTTTGAACCTTAAGGGATCCCCTGCTGCTAAGTTGAGTCCTTGAGTAAGCGTGTGAGCCCCTTTGGAACTGGAGTTGCCCAGGATGAGTCCCCCTCAGTCTTCTATGGGAGCAACAGCATCCACCCTGAGCGAATCAGCTTTGGCTGAAAATCAAGAACGTGCTAGACAGTGGCTGCAACAGGTGCTCTCCGCCATGGGCATCCCGGCTGCGGTACAGGTGGTGGGAGAAACGCTGGAGATCGAGGCTGCTTCGCTAACAACGGCACAAAAGCAACTTTTACTGAGCAAAGCCCCCCCTTCGCCACGGGAGTTGGGCCAGGAAGAGGATCGCTCCCCGGTGGTGCTGGATGCGCTGCAATACTTGGCCAATACCCTTCTGAACCTGAATCAACCGGAAGACCAACAGCAAGCCTATACCTTAGAGCTGGATGGCTACCGTCAGCGCCGTCTACAAGAACTGCAGGATATGGCAACTTTAGCCGTGAACCAGGTTCGAGCCAGTGGCCAAGAATATGAGTTTCAAGCCCTTTCGGCGGCGGAACGTCGTCAAATTCATACCCTGTTAAGCGACCCCGCCTATGCGGATCTGGAAACCGTTAGCCGGGGGAAAGAGCCAGATCGTCGCCTGGTGATTCGTCCGGTGCGTGAAGGAGCTAAGTGAGCATTGTCTGTATCGCGGGATCCGCGAGAGCCCTGCTAGCGACAAAAGAGAGTAGGAATGTTGAAGCCCATTCGTCTATCCGATCTACGCCAGCTGCCCCAACACACGCAGGAGTTGGAGTTTAAGCAGTTTTTCCAGGGCTTCGAAAGTCTGACCCCTGTAGAGGGATCCCTGCAGGTGAGTCATCGGGGCCATTTTCTGGAGGCCAGTGCCCAAGCCCAAACGATTGTTACCCTGACCTGTCACCGGTGTTTGCAACAGTTTAATCACCGGCTGAATGTGGAGTTTGAGGAGATCATTCTGATTCGGGATCCCAGCCCGGAACCCCTGCCCCTGGAGCTGGAATTGAAAGATGAGGAACTGTTGGAGAGTTTGCCCCCCAGTGGTGAGTTGGATGTGGAGGATTGGATTTATCAACATCTGCATTTGGAAATGCCTCGCCAGTTACCCTGCCGCCCCGACTGTGAGGGGATTGTGGTAGAAACCCCCCAGGAGCAGGTGGATCCCCGCTGGGCTGCTCTTGGAGCTTTAGCAGCTAGGCTTCAGCAAGCTCCGCTTAAGGATTCCCCTTAGGTTTGTTCTTTCTCTTCCTTTTTTGATGTTGAACTTGCCGGTACTCTGGCGTTTTGCCCGACCTCACACCCTTTACGGCACCAGTGCCAGCGTGCTGGGCCTTTACCTGTTGGCGGGGTTTGTAACTGAGGGATCCTGGGAACAACTGCTATCCCCTCTGCCTTCGTTGCTCCTGGCCTGGGTGGCTTGCTTGGCAGCCAACGTCTACATCGTCGGCCTGAATCAGCTCACCGATATCGAGATCGACCGCATCAACAAACCCCATTTGCCCTTAGCGGCGGGATCCCTGACCTGGGCAGAGGGAATGGGAATCGTCTCGGTGTGTGGGGTGGGATCCGTGCTGTTGGCGGCGACGGGGATCCCTTATTTGCTGCTGACGGTGCTCCTGAGCAATGGGATTGGTACGGCCTATTCATTGCCCCCCTTGCGGTTGAAGCGCTTTCCACTGGCGGCCTCGGCTTGTATTTACTGTGTGCGGGGGGTAATCGTCAATTTGGGCCTTTACAGCCATTTTCAGCAGCTACTCCAGGCCAGGGTAGAGCTGTCGGCACCGATTGTGTTGCTGACGGGGTTTATGTCCATTTTTGGCTTGGTGATCGCCCTCTACAAAGATATTCCCGACATGGAAGGGGATCGTAAGTTTGCCATCGCCACCTTTTCTTTACGGTTTGGGCAAGAGCGTATTTCCACCTTTTGTATTGGGATTTTGGCCTGTTGCTATCTGGGGTTGATTGGCTTGGGGAGTGGGTTTTTGCCGGTGCAAAACAGTCGTTGGCTGTTGATAGGACATGTGTTGGGGTTGGGAATCCTCTTGGGCTACGGGATCCGTCTGGATGTAACGCGGCGGGAAGCAATCGTGAATTACTATCAACTGATCTGGAAGCTATTTTACCTGGAATATTTGTTGTATCCCTGGGCTTTTCTATAACTGGGTAGGCTGATTGACTGACAAAAGCTGCTTACAGATAGCTGGGTGCCTTGCTGTGCGGTAGTTTTGGAGATTGAAGAGATGAAGGGGGAGCCAGCGTTCTAAGCTTAGATACCACTCAAAACCGTGAACGCT
>NZ_JAFIRA010000031.1 GCF_022848905.1 Thermostichus vulcanus str. 'Rupite' | reverse complement strand
GTACGGAGCGACTGGGTGTTGACCGGGGGCAGAACCGTTTGGCAGTGGCGGCCACCCGTTGGGGTCGGGCGGTGTTTTTTGGGGGTGGAGAGGTAGCCTATCGTCGTCGGCGTTTCCAGAAGCGTCGCGCCCAGTTGCAGCAGGCGGGTAAATACCGAGCACTCAAGCGACTGGAGCGCAAAGAAGCCCGTTGGATGAGGGCGGTCAACCACACCGTGAGCCGTCGCATTGTACGGTTTGCCAATGCGGTAAATGCGGATGTGTGGATGGAAGACCTCTCAGGTATCCGCCAATCCAGACAGAGTCGAAAGGCGCGTTCGGATGCCGGGAAATCGCGCCATACCTGGTCGTACTACGACTTGGAGTGGAAGGTTGCCTACAAGCTGGAAATGGCGGGTAGGACGCTGCACAAGCGCCCTGCTGCCTACACATCCAAAACTGACCACAGGACAGGATTGATCTGCTCCGCAGGGCCGGAGGCCATTGGGAAAAGGAGTGGGCATCTGTTCACTGGGCAGGACGGGTATTGCTGTGATGCAGACTGGAATGCCGCAATGAACATTGCCCAGTGGGACGGGTTTTCGTGTCCTTTGAGTCTAAAAGAAGCCCTGCCCGTAATAGGCAGGGTCGGCTCAGGGGATGGGGTAGTTGGCAATCCCCTGAACTCCATGAATCCCTCACAGCTTCAAGCTGTGGGGAGCTAGAAGGGAGAATCCCCCGGTTTCTAACCGGGGGAGTGTCAAACAAGCTGGCCCGCCACAGCACACTGCCCCACATCTCCGCCCCGCTGAGGCAGGAATACTGGAGGTCGGCCATGAACAGGTTCGCTTCTCCCAAATTGGCCCCGCTCAGATCGGTCTCCTGTAGGTGGGACTCCGTCAAATTGGCCTCTCGCAAGCTGGCTCCACTTAAACAAGCCCCGCTCAAGTTAGCGCCTGCCAAGCTGGCCCCACTTAAATCCGCCAGCCATAGATTGGCCCCCACCAAGTTGGCTTGGCTGAGAAACGCCTGGGTTAGGCAAATCCCTTTTAGATCTTGATCGCTCAGATCCGCCCCAAACAGCACGGCATTGGGGAAGTCTCGTTCTCCTTGGGCATATCGACGCAGTAGCTCAGCAACGGTGATGCCCGCTGCTCCAGAATCCATGCTCGGCTCCACTGAGAAGGTCTCGCAGGGGTGTTCCAAAGCAGTTTAGCTCACAGGCTGTAACCCAAATAACACTGAAATAGCGTAATAGTGCCCATTTAAGCTTGGCCAACAGCCGCCTGCGGCGCAGCAGGGGAAGTCGCCGGACTTTTCTCTTCCTCGGGGGGAACCACCGCAAACTCGATGTGGTTGAGCAAGGTGGTAACAAAGGCAAAGAGCAGGAAAGGCAAAGAAATCACCAAAATTAGACCAATGGTGAGAAAAGCATAGATAGGGCTATTCATCAGGGAAAGGGCTGCCGCCAAACTGGCAAAGATCACAATCAGCCAAATGATGATCTGCCCGTAGATATCCCCAAAGGAGAGGGTGCAGATGAAGCGATAGCGGTCGTGGGTATTCATGGGGGTGCCTCCTGAATGCGGGTTTCTTTATGACTTTATGAAATCAACAAAACGAGATCAACAAAACGTGCTTTCTCCAGGGTGTTGCAGATGTGCCGAAAGACAAGCAGTAGTCCCAGAAGCCACTTAACCGTGGGATCCCCGTCCCCAGCCCACTCAAAAGAGTTCGCTTGATCCTAGTCTGGATCGAGCCCCTGATAGCAGAAGTATGCCGAGAGTATGTCGAGATTTTAGACAAGTCCCAACGGGATGCCCATCTTTACAAAGAAGTGTTACGAAGAAATGTCTCAAGCAAGGTTTACAAAACTAGACATCCCCCGCCCCCCAGAGGCGGAAATGTTATCGTCAAGGTCTTGCAGTGTATCGTCAAGGCGACAGCCATGTGTATTTGTATTCACTGCCACTATGTGGATCGCTGCACCACCTATCACGCGGTTGAAGCTCAGCACCAACAGCCTCACCTGACTCTAACTCCCGATTTTGAACCGCAAGGGCCCCAGATCAATGTGAATATTCGCAACGGTGGCACGGAAATGGAATGGGATGTGGTAGGTTGCCAAAGCTTTCAGGAAGAACGTAACAAATGGGCACGGCTGCGTCCTTATGAGGCGGTTCCCACCTAAAATGGCTCTGGTCACTGCAACACTCTGTCGAACCAGCTTGTCGAGGGAGGCGAGTGGCAGCGTCCTTTTCCCAAGCAACTTTCCAATACTCTCCCAATAACGATCTGCGATGACAATGCTGACCTCAAGCCCCGTAGGTCTGCCGGTGGATGCCCGCCAACAGGTGGGTCAATTCCTGCGGCAGCTCCAGGATGACATCTGTGCCCGTTTGGAGGCTGTGGATGGTGAAGCCCAGTTCCGGGAGGATCGTTGGGAACGGCCCGGTGGCGGTGGCGGGCGCTCGCGGGTGATTCAGCAGGGGCGGGTTTTTGAACAAGGAGGCGTTAACTTTTCTGAGGTCTTCGGATCCCATTTGCCGCCCTCGATCCTGAAACAACGCCCAGAGGCAGAAGGTCACTCCTTCTATGCCACAGGTACCTCGATGGTGTTGCATCCGCGCAACCCGTATGTGCCGACGGTGCATTTGAACTATCGCTATTTTGAAGCGGGGTCGGTGTGGTGGTTTGGCGGTGGCATGGATCTCACCCCCTACTACCTGTTCGAGGAGGATGCTGTTCACTTCCACCGGACGATTCGGGCAGCCTGTGATGCGCTGGATCCTGTCTACTACCCTATTTTCAAAACATGGTGTGATCAGTACTTTTTCTTGCCCCATCGGGGTGAGGCCCGCGGCATTGGGGGTATTTTCTTCGATTATCAGGACGAACGGGCCGGTTTGGTGTACCGACCTGAGGGTCAGGTGGACGGGGATCCGCAACCTCCGTCTTTACAAGTCCGGGTGGGATCCCGCAGTTGGGAACATCTGTTTCAGTTGGTTCAGGCTTGTGGCCAGTCCTTTTTGCCCGCCTATGTGCCGATTGTGGAACGGCGGCAGCAAATGGAATGGGGAGAGCGGGAGCGGCAGTTTCAGTTGTATCGTCGCGGACGCTACGTGGAGTTCAACTTGGTATACGACCGGGGAACAATCTTTGGCTTGCAGACCCAGGGACGGACGGAATCGATTTTGATGTCCTTGCCACCCTTGGTGCGCTGGGAATACGGCTATGAACCGGAACCCAACACCTGGGAAGCGAAGCTCTACGAGGTGCTACGCCATCCGCGCGATTGGGGAGTGTCGTGACAGAGTGTGACAGAGTGGAGTTACAGGGGACTGGGCTACCGACCTACTGAACCAACCTACTGAGGAGGCTGCTGCCGCTGTTGGGGGGACTTCACCTCAAAGTCCAGATCCGGCATTGGCAGATTTGCTTGGGGGTTGCTCTGCCCCGTTAACATAGCCAGACGGCGCGACACCTCATCATCCATTGCCATGTTATCCAGTTGGGCGGCGATCTGTTCGCTGCGATCCTCCGAAAGTTCGCTCATGGCGCGGGTTTTGAACTGTCGGGCCTGGACTGCGTTTTTGGCTGCTTCAAATTGGGACTTAGCAGAGTCGATATTGTAGGCATTGTTCACACGGGTCATCTGTTCGAGGGCTTGGTTTACCTCGTTGATGTCCTTCATGTTGCTCAGCTCATTCTTGTAGGTGGTGAGCTTTTCTTTCTCGCGGGCCAGTTTTTGCTTGGCCGCTGTAACGTAGCGGTCGGCAGTTTCGACATTTTCCTTGAGGGGGCCGAGGATCGCTTCAATTTGTAGGGCTTGCGCCATGGCCAACCGGGCCGCCTCTTGATCTCCCCGTTGGGCGGCAAGACGAGCCTTGTTCTCCAGAGATTGATACTCACGTACCTTTTGCATGTACTTCTGCTCGGCCCGCTGGTAGGCCGCCACCTGAGTGGCCACAGCTTCGGTGAGGCGCTGGACGGATTCTTGCATGGTGCGCAGGGATTCTTCCGCCACCATCACCGCTCCAGTACCGCCCTTATCCACAGGGATCCCCCACAGCCAGTTCCAGGTGCCGACAATGACGCTGCCCGCCCGTTGCCCGAAAATGCCGTAGATGACTTTGCGTGCGCCCATGGCCTTGCTCCCATGCCTGTGCTTGACTTTACTGTATTCAATTTCTCACCCAACCGGAATAGTTCTCAGGGATCCGAGAGGCGAACCAACTGAAAGCTCCGTTCCTGTAACTTAGGGATCAACTGCTGGGTGATGGCAGCCACCTGGGATCCCCCCTGGCTCCCATCATGAAGCACGATGATGGATCCCGCCCGCACTTGAGTGAGAATGCGCTCCAGCACCACCTCTACCGGCGGAGCTAACCAGTCTTCTGGAACCACACTCCACATCACCACTCGCAACCCCCACTCCCGCAGATGCGTAAGGGTTTGTGGCCAAAACAAGCCGTTGGGCGGGCGCACATCCCGGTAATCACCGGGGATCCCGCCACACGCTTCGGCCAAAGCAGCTTGGGTTCGGGTTAGGCTTTGGTGCAGTGCTTCCTGAGTCAGTTGGGTAAAGGAGTGATGTTGCCAACCGTGGAGGCCGATGTGATGGCCTTGCTGGACGATCTCTTGAGCCAGATGAGGCCAGCGCTGCACCCGTTCGCCGAGGACAAAAAAATTGCCAGGTACCTGAAAGTGCGCCAAAACCTCCAGCAGAGGCGGGGTGTAGTCGGGATGGGGGCCATCGTCAAAGGTGAGGGCAACCGGCTGAGTCTTCGGGAGGATCGGTAATTCCCACAAACAGTCTGGGAAAAGGGTTTTCAGCCCCCAATGCAGAGGCGGGTAAAGGAATGGGGGTAGAACTTGAGGAGGAGGAACCACAATGCTTTATTCCCAGTTAGAGATTAGAGTCCTCATTCAGGATCCACTGGAGATTCCCTGGGTTCTTTGTTGCGCTTGGCGAATCCACTCTGTGACTTGTGCAAAACTCAGTTGGCTCCCCCGTTGTCCCAGGGATCTCACCTGAAGACGGCAAAGGTTGCGATGCAGTGCCTGCGGGGATCCCTGCGCCAACTGCTCCACCGACACTATGCCTGCATGTAACAGTAGCCCACAACCTTCTGGCCCCACCGAAGGTATCTGGGCCAAATCCGCTAGCGCCACCCATTTGTGAATAAAGCGCAAAGGGATCTTCAGTTGGGTGGAAAGGGCTTGCTGCTGCGCTGCCGTGGAACAATAATCCAGCAAGTGCTGGGTCGATTCAATGCCCGCTTTCTTCAAGGCAGATTGATCGGCAGCGCTAATCCCCGGGATCCGACTCAATGGCCAATCGACAGGCGCGGGGAGAGGCTCTACAGGCTGGCTAGAGGAAGACACGACTTCGTTAGAGGCATTTGCTTGATTTTAATCAGGATTTCTCAGACTTGTCTTGTGGGCAAAGGGCGCAAAACCCCACCCAAATAACCAAAATAAAAGGCCGAGGCCAACCTCGACCTAGGAATCCATGTTGTTACTGTTTATCCTCCACAACAGCGGCGGATCCCGTCAAAAGACAGCCTGTCAAGCCGGTCAGGGTCATGGCAACGGTGACCCGCAACCTGGAGGGAATCGCCAGCACGGGTACGAGTATGATTGAGACTGCCTGAACTTCTGTAACGTCTGCTGTGTTGCAAACCGATTCTTCTGCCCGTGCCCTGATTGTGTCCCCTGTTTCTGGTCTGCGGGGCCAAGTCCGTATTCCTGGGGATAAATCCATTTCCCATCGGGCTTTGATGCTGGGATCCCTGGCGGAAGGGGAAACCACGATTCAAGGGCTGCTGCTGGGGGAGGATCCCCGTAGTACGGCTGCGTGCTTTCGGGCCATGGGGGCGGAGATTTCTGAGCTGAATACGGACTGGGTGCGCATCCAGGGGATTGGTTTGGGCCAGCTGCAAGAACCGATGGATGTTTTGAATGCGGGCAATTCTGGGACGACGATGCGGCTGATGTTGGGGATCCTGGCTGGCCATGCCGGGCGCTTTTTTGCCGTGACGGGGGATGGCTCCCTGCGTTCCCGACCGATGCGACGAGTGGTGGATCCCTTGCGACTGATGGGGGCACAGATTTGGGGTCGGGCCGGAGGAAATCTCGCTCCTTTGGCTGTGCAGGGGGGATCCCTCAAAGGGATTCACTATCACTCTCCGGTAGCCTCGGCCCAAGTGAAATCTTGCCTTTTGTTGGCGGGTCTGTTGGCGGAAGGCACCACGCAAGTGACGGAACCGGCGCTTTCGCGGGATCATTCTGAGCGGATGCTACGGGCCTTTGGGGCCGAGATCAAGGCGGATCCGGAGGAGAAAACCGTAGCCGTTGTGGGGGGATCCCGGTTGCGGGGGCAAGCGGTGACCGTACCGGGGGATATCAGTTCGGCGGCCTTTTGGTTGGTGGCCGGCTCGATTCTGCCCGAGAGTGAATTGCTTCTGGAGAATGTCGGCTTGAACCCCACCCGCACCGGTGTATTGGAGGTGCTCAGGGAAATGGGGGCAGATATTCAGATCGAGAATGCGCGAGAAATTGCGGGTGAGCCTTTGGGCAATTTGCGGGTGCGTTCGGCTCCCTTACGGGGCTGCACCATTGCGGGCGACCGGATCCCGACGTTGATCGATGAGATCCCGGTGTTGGCGGTGGCGGCAGCTTTTGCAGAGGGGGTGACGGTGATTCGAGATGCGGCAGAGCTGCGGGTGAAAGAAAGTGATCGGTTGGCCGCTATGGCACAGGAGCTGGGTCGTCTGGGGGCGCGGGTGCGGGAACATCCTGATGGCTTAGAAATCCAAGGAGGGATCCCTCTGCAGGGAGCGGAGGTAGATAGCCATGAGGATCACCGCATTGCCATGAGCCTAATGGTGGCGGCTTTGGGCGCCCAGGGATCCACAACTTTGGCTGGGGCGGATTGTGCCCGCATTTCTTACCCAGATTTCATCCCCACGTTACAGCGAGTGACCGGATCCCTGGGATAAGCATTAACGAGCGTTAGTGGCTCCCAACGGTCCATGTAACGGTGTCAGCTCATGGGGTGGAGCTAGCCAGGATCATCCCCCGCTGAATCCGGTCGTTGTTTCTGCCGAGCGCGCATCTGAGAGCGGAGGATCTTGATGGTGTAGGGATTCCCATCTTTACGCCAAACCAGACGATGCCCTTGCAGAGTGGCACAATGGTCAGCTAAGCAGCGTTCCCAGCCCCAACGTTTGGAGATCAGAGATTCATCATCCAGCAGTCCCCAGTCTTCTTCCTGGCGGGTAAGTTTGGCAAATTTCTCGTAGAGGGGATAGTCGGGGGCGACCAGGGCTTCTTTGCGGTGCAGGATGGGGGGGTTTTCTTCCGGCTTGAAATCTTGGTAATGGACGCGCAGAGTGCGAAGATCAACTTCCATGCGGGTGTGGATAGCAGGATGGGGATCCCGGTCGAAGTCGGGGACAAACAAGTAGGCAATCTTGGGCTTTTGGGTCTGAAACTTGACCAAGGTGGCTTCATCCGGGCGGCCAATGGTGCGACTAGCGCAGCCTTCGTAGAGCCTCAAGACGGGATCCAGCCTCTCCAGGGCAGAGACATGAACCATAAAGGAACGGGATCCCTGGAGCCCTACGGGGCTGGACTGACATTTTTGGGCCACCAGACTCAAATCTCCCAAGCTGTGGAGCATGGCATCCGCTTCGGTACAGGCTTGTCGGTAGCTGCCAAACAGGGATTTGAGGTCGGTTTGGGTTTCGGGAGCCAGGTGGCTGAGTTTGGGACGGCGACCAAAGTTGCTCAGTGCCAGATAGAGCATCAGATCCTGTTTTCGCCGTTCTGCGATTTGATGCCACTCGGCTTGGTCGGTAACCTGCAAAATCACCTGGAAGGCACGATGCAGGGATCCAAACTCTTGGACGATCTCGGACTCTGTGGGCAATTCCCCTTTGATGGGCATCCGTCCCCGTTCGGTAACGAAATCCATCAGGGGGGTGAGCAGTTCCCGGTAATTGTCAAAGCGTTTGACCTGAAGGCGGATGCGGGGGGTGGTGGCATGGGATCTAAAGCGGGAGGCGCGGAAGCTCTGGGCTTGGGCTTCATCACGGAAGACAAAGTAGATCCCCAGGGCGACGGGGATGGCGTCAACCTCTAGCACCTGGTCGATGTAGGTTTTGAGTTCCTGTTGGTCGAAATACTTTTGAAAGGTGTTGCGGCGGGTGATGATGCCGTCTCCATAGGCGATTTGGCCCTGGGTGGCATTGTCGAGCAGCACTTGGGCAGCCACAATCAGGACTCGTTGGGTGAGGTTCCAGGCATTGAGCAGGGCTTCTCGCCGCTCTGCCGGATCCTCAATCACATTGATGACATAGCCCAGATTGACGATATCAGCTGGGATCCTGGGAGTATGGGGGCGAAAGTGGGGATCCCAGCCTTCTGAGGTAAATCCTTGGCGGGCTAGCCGTTGATGGTCATTGCCGTGACCACAGCCGTAGTCGAAGAAGGTGGTGGCGGGGGTGAGGATCCCGGCTTCGAGGGCGACCCGGACAGGTTTGGATAAGTCAGGGCGGACGATGGCGGCGCGGTGGCGGTGGATGGTGGGGCAGGAGCGGGGGGAGTGGCTGAGTTGATGATTTTGAATGTGGATCCCGTGTTGTTGCAGGCGAGCATTCCAGCCCTGTTGAGTGCCGATGTGGTGGGAGTCTTTCAGAAGCTCGTGGCGTTCTTCGGCTTGGGTGAGAGCTTGAAAAGTTTCAAAGTGAGGATAGTCGGGGGCAACGAAGGCTTCTTTGCGGTGCAGGATGGGGGGATTGGGGCGGCGGCTGTAGTCTTGCTCGCTCACCTGTCCAGTGCTGAGATCCACCTGGGTGCTGTGGTGCAAAGCTGGATGGGGATCCGTATCGAAGTCGGGGTAGGTGAGATAGGAGAGTTTGGGTTGGGTGAGGGAGAACTTGACCAGGGTGAAGCCGTTGGGGGAGGGCAGGTGTTGACGGGCGGACTGTTCGAGGCACTGAAGCTGGGGATCCAGGTGGCAAAGAGCCGAATGGTGGACGTAGAGAGCATCCGGCAGGCGTTTCCCCACTGGGCTAGACTGGCACAGCTTGGCGATGGTGGCGTGAGGGATCCCATTCATGCAACGGATTTATCTGGATGTCTGTTGTTTGAATCGCCCCTTTGATGACCAGAGCCAAGAGCGAATCCGGCTAGAGGCAGAGGCGGTGCTACTGATCCTAAGCCGTTGTGAGAGTGGGGACTGTTTGCTGTTCACGAGCGACGTGGTGGAGTTTGAGATGCGGGCCACACCGGATCCTGAACGGCGGGAACGATTGCTGAGGTCATTGCAGGTGGCCAAGGCTAGGATCCCCTTAGACGAGACAGTAGTGCAGCGCGGTCAAGCATTGCAATCTGTGGGGATCCAACTGTTGGATAGTTTGCACGTGGCCTCTGCCGAGCAGGGACAGGTTGATGTCTTTTTGACGGTTGATGATAGGCTGCTACGGCAAGTGGGACGGGCGGCAACTGTATCTGTCACAGTGGATAACCCGGTGTCGTGGCTGATGGGGCAACCAATGGAGGAAACATAACGATGAACACAACTGAATTGCGGCAGCGTGGATTAGATGCGTTGGCTAAGGAACTAGGGTATGTGGGAATGGTGCGATTCCTCCAGCAGTTTGAGACCGGGAAGGGAGACTATACGAAGGAGCGTCAACAGTGGCTGTCAGACGTAACCCTTGAGGATATTACTCAGGCTATCCAATCAAACAGGGCTGCTGAAGGGGATATATGAAACAACAGGTTTTGTTAGATCTCCCACAGGGAGCCGGGGCGAGTCTGGCCTTTGCCCGTCATGAGACCTTCCATCCCCGCTATGGCTGGCTGAAAAAAGGGTTTGAGGCAGCCAAGAAGGATCCCCAGATTTTTCTGCGGGAGGATGCCCCGGTGCGGCTGGGGGTGGGTAAGAATATGGTGCGCTCTATCCGCTATTGGTGCGAGGCGTTCAAGTTGACAGAGGGCGACAGACCCACGGACTTTGGCCACAAGTTATTGGGGCAATGGGATCCCTATCTAGAAGATCCGGCCTCTTTGTGGTTGCTGCATTGGCACCTATTGCGACCTCCTTGTGTGGCAACGGCCTGGTGGGTGGCGTTCAATCAGTTTCGCCAGGTGGAGTTTACGGCTGAGGATCTGCTGCGGGCATTAGAAGACTATTGCGCTCAGATGGGCAAGCGGGTGGCGACGGGATCCCTGCACAAAGATCTGACGTGCCTGCTGCGGATGTATGGAGCGCAGAGCGGCAAGGCCAAAGCAGGGCCAACGGAGGATAGTTTGGACTGTCCCTTTGCGGAGCTGGGGCTGATTCGGGCGGAAGAGAAAGGTTACCGATTTGGGACGGGATTGAAGGTGAATCTGCCACCAGAAGTGGTGGTGGCGGCATGTTTGCAGTTTGTAGCCGGTGGGCCAGATGAAGAGCTTAAGGGTGGGGGAACAGTGTCCCTGAGTCGGCTGCTGTATGAGGTGAATAGCCCTGGCTTGGTGTTCAAGCTATCCGAGAGTGCTCTATCAGAGGCGATTGAACGGGTGGCTGCGCCAAAGGCGCGCTGGCGCGAACAGAAGAGAGCGGAGATTCGCTTGTCAGAGAGTGCCGGATTGATTCAGATGAGCTTTGTGGGAAGCCCTGAGGTTCTGGCAGAGAATCTACTAGACAGCTATTACGCTAGTTCTCTGGGGGCGTGATGCCATGGGAACGCAGCAGTTCCAGCAGTTGTTCGGAGCGTTCTTCACCAGTCAATAGAATCTGCCCCTCTTGATCACACCAGCGTAGCCACTCGACCGTCACCCCCTCAAAGGATCCCTGCCACAGGGTCAGCCCCAGACCCACATCTGGCATCCAGGTGGAGTCATAGGGGACAAGTTGGGATCCCTGCCGCTCGAAGATAGCTAAACGGGATCCCTGTAATTCCTTCAGTTGTACTAGGGGATCGTAGACCACGTAATAGCTGACTCCGGCATGGGCATAGGCGGTGAGTTTGGATCCCAGTTCGTGACCTTTGCGATTGGAGACAATCTCGATGGCCACTTCGGGGGGTTTGCCCATTTCCCAGACAAAGTAGGTGCGGTCTTCTCGACGCTCAAAGTTAGTGGGAGCAGAGACCCCCAAACTCAGCATCACATCCGGCACAAGGGGATTGGTTTTCAGGGCATAAAACAGTCCCACATTGGCCGTGACTAAAAACGGGATCCCTGGCTTGAAGGAGGCATAGAGGGCGTTAGTGAGCAGCCGTTGCAGTTTTTCGGAGTAGAGGCTGTCCACAGGTTGATCGTCCTCGATGACGAGATCACTGATGTCTGGGGGGGTAGGTTGAGGAAGGTTTGTTTGAGAGGTCACCTCAAAGGTTGGAGTCATGCAGATCCGTTGAGATGGACAGCTTTACTCTAGCTCAGAGGGTTCCGACAGAGGATGGCCGTTATTCTTAGGATTGAGCCTACTCTCGGTCACTTTATCTATGCGCCTGTCTGAGCTGATCCATGTGAATCGCCGCTACAGCCGTTCCATTAATTTGGAGCGGGACATGGGGGATCCTGAGAGTCTGGAGGGGTATATCCCGACGGAGCGGGCGGTGTTAGCACTACAGCGGATCCTGAGGGATGTGGGTACCCAGCGCAAACAGGCACGGGCTTGGACACTGACGGGGGTGTATGGAACCGGGAAGTCGGCATTTGCTCACTTTTTGACCGCATTGCTGGGCAAGCACAGGGATCCCATGCGTCAGAAGGCAATGGTGATTGCTTCTCAAGCTTTGGGGGCAGAATCCGAGAGCATCAAAACACTGGAGAGAGTGCCGCAGCAGGGCTGGATCCGGGCGGTGGTGGCGGCGCAACGAGAACCCATCAGCCATACGGTGTTGCGCGCCTTGGAAAGAGGGATTGAAGAGTTTTGGCCCGTTCATCAGCGACCTGAGGCATGGCGAGCGATTGTAGATCTCAAGGACTTGGAAGGGGAGCTGGACAAGAGAGCCAGTCTTACCAATGTGGAGGTACTGAAGCTGGTGGAAGCCATCCAAAAGGCGGCAGGGGTTCCCGTCCTGTTGGTGCTGGATGAGTTGGGCAAGGCGCTGGAGTATACCGCCCAGCATCAGGGGGAGGAGGATGTCTATCTGTTGCAGCAGTTGGCGGAGCAGGGGCGGGAGGTCTATGTCCTAGGGATCCTGCATCAAGGATTTACCGACTATGGGGCACGGTTGGCCACAACACAGCGGCAAGAGTGGGCCAAGATTCAGGGGCGGTTTGAGGAGATCCCGTTTGTAGAATCGGCTGAGCAGATGGTGCAGGTGATGGGACGCGCCATTATCCAAGCGAAAGACTTTAGTGATTGGGGATCCACTTGGTATGAGCAGCTTAAGGCTGAGATACCCGATGTGGGGACGGGGGAGACTTTGGGACGGGTCTATCCGTTACATCCCCTGGCAGCGTTGGCGTTACCCCAGCTTTGTTTACGCTATGCCCAGAATGACCGCTCGCTGTTTACGTTCTTGACCAGTGAGGAGCCGTTTTCCTTTCAGGAGTTTCTGCGAACGACCCTGTTCAGTTCAGGCCATTGGCCCACTCTGCAACTCCATCAGGTCTACGACTACTTTGTGGAGTCGGTGGGCAAGGGATCCAAGTCGCAACGTTGGCTGGAGGTTCAGGAACGGGTGGAGGATGCGCGGCATTGGGATCCCGATTGGGTGAAGGTGCTGAAAACCATTGGGGTGCTCAACCTAGTGACCACGACGGGATCCCTGCGGGCCAAGCGCTCAGTGGTGGCCTTGGCGTTGTGCGATGAGCCGAATCCTGAGAGTCAAAACTACTGGCAGGAGATTATTCAACATCTAGTGGATAAGGGGCAGGTGACTCATCGGCGGCTGATGGATGAGTTGCGGCTCTGGCAGGGATCCGATTTTGATGTGGAGTTACAGCTGCAGGAGTATCTGCAACAGGAACAGGGATCCTTAGTGGATTTGTTGACGACCTACCATCCCCTCAAGCCGGTGGTGGTGCAGCGGCATAGCTATGAGACAGGGACGTTGCGCTACTTTGAGCGGCGGTATCTGGATGGTGGTGAGTCGTTGGCAGAGTTGGCTTGTGAGAGCACCGATGCGGATGGGCTACTGGGGTACTGGGTGACGGAAGAACTGCCAGAGGAAGTCCCTGCTCAGACAAAAGATGGCAAGCCATTGGTGATGGTATCGGTGACGGGCTTGGGACGGATCCGGGTGACGGCTCAGGAGTATGGGGCGTTGCAGCAGGTGAGAAAAGCCCCAGAGCTACAAACGGATGGGGTGGCGCGATTGGAGGTGCGGCAGCGGCTGTCTCAGGCAAAAGCTTTGCTGGATGAGGCGATTGCGATGGGATTTGATGTGGGCAAGGCTCAGTGTTGGGTGCAGGGGATCCCGGTGGTGTTTACCCATGAACGGGAACTGAATGCCCAACTTTCGGCAGTGTGCGACCAGGTGTATGACCAAGGGTTGGTGCTGTGGAATGAATTGATTAATCGGCGGGAGCTGACCTCTCAGGGGGCAAAGGCACGGCGGGTATTGCTGGAGGGGATGCTGGAGAAGGCCGAGATCCCTCGTTTGGGGTTGGAGGGGCATGGGCCTGAGGTGAGTATGTATGACTCGCTGCTTGCTCAGTCAGGGATCCACCGGCAGATGGACGGAACTTGGGGTTTTTATCCTCCAACCGATGAGGGAGTAGCGAGAGTTTGGCAGGCCATTGAGGGGTTTTGTTTGGGATCCCAGCAACAGCGCAGTTTAGGGGAACTGTATGCTCACCTAGAGGCGCCTCCCTATGGGGTGAAGCGGGGATCCATTCCGGTCTTGCTGGCGGCGGTGTTGCTGCATCATGTGGATGATGTGAGTGTTTACAAAGATGGGACGTTTATCCCAGTGCTAGGGGCGGAGCATTTTGAGTTGTTGGTCAAGGATCCCTCTCGGTTTGCGGTGAAGTATTTCGAGATTACCGGACTGCGGTCACAGGTGTTTCAGGAGCTTGAGGATGTGTTACGGTCTAAGGCTCCCACGGGGCAGGGAATCCGTAATCTGACGTTGCTATCAGTGGTGAAGCCCCTATTCCAATTTGTTAAAAAACTGCCTGCTCATACTCGCAAGACGACTCGGTTGAGTTCTGAGTCTCAAGCGGTGTTGCAGACCTTGATGCAGGCTCAGGAGCCGGATGAATTACTCTTCACGGCGTTGCCCAAAGCGGTTGGAATGGATCCCTTCGTTTCAGGACTGGAGGATGATGGCTCTACGGCTCGGATCTTTCGCAAAAAATTAGTGCAGGCACTTCACGAGATCCAAACCTGCTACGAGCGGCTGGTTACAGACAGTCAGGAGTTGCTTTACAGTGCATTCGGGATCCGTTCTCCTATGGATAATCTTCGGGCTGACTTGAAGATCAGGGCTAACTATTTGGTTGGGCAGGTGTTAGAGCCCACCCTGAGAAGTTTTGTATTGGCAGCAGTGGATGAGATCAAACCAGATCACGAGTGGCTGGAGTCGTTGTTGATGATTGTGGCAGATAAGCCTGCTGAGTCGTGGTCGGATGAGGATGTAACTCGGTTTGAGGTGAATCTGAGCGATCTGGCGCGGCGGTTTAAGAATCTGGAAGCGTTGCAATCTGAGGTGAGGGCATCCAAAAAAGAAGGGTTTGTAGACCAAGGGTCGTGCGTAGCGGCACGGCGGATTACGATTACCCGACCGGACGGGAAGGAAACCCACCGCATGGTTTGGATGGATGAAGGGATCCATGCCACAGTCCAGCCGATGATCGACAAGATCCTAAGGGAGTGTAGGGATCCCCAGATCCAACAGGCGTTAGTAACAGGCTTGACGGAGACAATCTTTGCCGCCGAAGAGCCTACAGATGTGTTGGGCCATAAAAAGCCCAGACAGGATCCAAGTGATGACAGGCTCAGATTTCATCTCAAGTAGGGGAACCATGATGACAAAGACGGAAATCCTCATTGCTTTGGAGCAACTGCTCAACCAGGAGCGGCTAGAAATTATTGAGGTGGCTTCGCGGTTAGTCAAGTAGGACAAATTAGCGGCTTTGGCTCGGTCTGCTGTTCGCGTCGGCGGCGCAGCTTTAATACAGCGACTATGCGTAGAGGGCAGATCTGGCTATGGTGATAGAGTTCATTACCTACGGCAGGCTGTGCTAACGGAACGGATAGTAAAAAACAGGGGTACTAAGATGACTCGCACACCCATTCGTCAGGGGCACGCAGGCACAAACCAAAAAGTTACCTTTGCTGAGTATCTTGACTACAACGATGGCACTGATTTTCGCCACGAATTAGAAGATGGGAATATCATCATTATACCGACAGCCAGCCCTCTGCATGCAGAGATCATCCGCTTGCTTTTCTTATGGATGAACCAAGAAATAGGGCGCTTGGGTCGCAAGGATAAGGTCTTTGCCACGGGCATCGGGATCCGAACGGGGATCCGAACCTCACGGGAGCCAGATCTTTGTATCATTCACGCTGAGGACTGGGAAGCACTTCGCAAGCAAAACCCCAAATCAGCCATCGTGGAACGTCCTCCACTCTTGGTGGTAGAAGTCGTCAGCCCCGGTGAGGAGAATCGAGAACGTGATTATGAGATCAAGACCAAGGAATATCAAGAATTAGGGATCCCTGAATATTGGGTTGTAGATCCTGAGGAAGGGAAGGTTACTGTTTTTACTTTACAGAATGGACGTGATTATCAGGCTTCTCAGTTCAAAGGCATAGAGAGAATCCAGTCTTCATACTTTTCGGGACAAGAGCTTAAAGCTGAGTCTTTATTCAATGTATAGATTCTATTCAATGTATAGATTCAATGTATAGTTGTGCATCCTACTCCAAGACACAGGGAAGACAGGGCAGCCAAGGAGCATTTTGCTGTTCGGGATCCCTGTTCGCGTCAGCGGCGCGTAGCGCAGCGGGTCAGTGCTTCCCCAGTAAACTTGGGTGTAGCTGCCGGTAGCTGCCGCATGACAGTTTTCAAATGAGCCTCTAAACTGTTCAGGGAGGGGCTCCCTGGGTTGCGAGGTTGCACTTGATGGGACAGGTCAGGCACATCTTAGGACTATCGGGTGGCAAGGACAGCACTGCCTTGGCGATCCTGCTGCACAAGGAGATCCCTGAGATGGAGTATTTCTTCTGTGACACGGGTAAGGAGCTACAGGAGACTTACGACTACCTGGATCGGCTCAAGGCGCGGTTGGGGATCAAAATCACCTACCTAGAGTCTGAGCGGGGGTTTGATCACTGGCTGGATGTCTATGGTGGGGTTTTGCCTTCACCCAAGATGCGCTGGTGTACGGTACAGATGAAGATCAAGCCTCTGGAGAAATGGGTCGGGGATGATGAGGCGATCAGCTATGTCGGGATCCGTGCTGATGAGAATCGGGATGGGTATATCTCCACTAAGCCTAATATCAAACCTGTTTTCCCATTCAAAGAGCGGGGATTAGTGAAAGAGGATATTTTGCGGCTCTTGGATGAAAGTGGAATCGGGTTGCCGGATTATTACCGTTGGCGATCCCGATCTGGGTGCTTTTTCTGTTTCTTTCAGCGCAAGTATGAATGGGTGATGTTGGCTGAGGAGCATCCTGATCTGTTTGCAGAAGCAGTCAGGTATGAACAGGAACACAGCGATGGCAGGACCTACACCTGGACTCAAGGGGAAACTCTTCTTGAGTTGCTAGAACGAAAAGATGAGATTATTACCGATCATAAGAGGATGCTTACTATAGAACAGAAGAGAGCAGACTTAAAATTTCTTGCACAGGCATTAGACACTGTTCTAGATAGTCAAGATGAGAATGTACCTTGTTTTGCTTGTCACCTATGAAAGATTAAAGTAAAGATCTTGATTCATGGATTCTTTGACCTGTAGAACTTCGACGTGGATCGATTTCCTTCGGCAATACGGACCCATTCCCCGTAATGACAATATGTATGATGAGGTGATTCAACGAACTTTACGACGGAAAAAACTTCAACCGATTACTTTTGAAACTGAGTATCTAGGTGAATTGCTTGATAACTTCCGTTCAGCTTCGCCCAAGACGGTTATTTTGACGGGTACGGCTGGGGATGGAAAAACCTACTATTGTCGGCAGATTTGGGAAGAGTTTGGTGGGTCTGTTGATGATTGGCAAAAGGATAGCAAGATTCAACGCTTGGCATTGGGCGATGCTGCAAGCAGCCCTTCGGTACGCCAGCTAATCGTCATTAAGGATTTGAGTGAACTCACTCTAAAAGAGAAGCAGTCACTCCTGCCACAAATTGCAACTGCCATCTTGGGTAAGGACACTTCCAAGGTCTATCTGATTGCAGCGAACGACGGACAGCTAGTGGAAGCATGGACAGAAGCAGCACAAATTGAAGAAATGAAGCCAGTACGAAAGGCGATCGAGGATCTTTTAGTAGGCGACTTACGTGAGTTAGATGGCTTCCAAGTCAAACTCTACAACCTGAGTCGCCAAAGTGCTGCCGTCTTGTTTCCCCGGATTCTGAAAGCGGTTCTGGAGCATCCGGGTTGGGGCGACTGCAATCAGTGTGCTTATCAGAGCCAAGGATGCCCGATTTGGCAAAACAAACAGCGTCTAGAGGGAACTGATGCGGATCGAACCACACAAGAACGGTTGACCGATCTGCTCGAACTGTGCGAACTAAACCAGATGCATCTTCCAGTTCGCCAGTTGCTTCTACTGGTTGCCAACGCACTATTAGGTCATCCAGACGCAAAAGATCGGTTACTCAATTGTCGGCAAGTTCCTGATGTGATTGCGGCTGATACAACATCGCGTGCCAGCCTCTACCGCAATATCTTCGGCGAGAACCTACCGGAGCGGCGGCGTGAATCAACCGAGGTTTTCAAAGTCCTACGTGGCTTTGGTATTGGCGCTGAAACCAGTAACCAGATTGACAATATTCTGATCTTTGGAGCAGACGATCCAGAACTACAGCCACTGTACGCTGACTTAGTGTTATCTGATTCATTCTACGGAGCCGACTTAAAATACCAGGCTCAACAGCGTTCTTATTTGGAAGGGGATGCTGCTAAGGGACGAGAAGAGTTTCTTGGCGTTCTTCAAGCCCAACGGCAGCGGTTGTTTTTTACTATTCCTGGCGATCGCACAACAGATATGAAGCTCTGGGATCTCACGATCTTTCAGTATGCCGGAGAGTATTTGAACGACCTTTACAGGGCTTTACAAGAAGATAAGAAGGTTCCTAAGCCCATTACTTCACGTCTGATCAGGGGACTTAATCGTATCTTTACAGGGTTGCTGGTCAATAATCAAGACGAACTCCTTCTAGCAACTTCTGGGAGCTACTCCCAAGCCCGAATTAGCAAAGTATACGAAGAATCCGTCTCCGTTTCTCGGAAACGGGGTGAAAGTGTGTCAGTGGAGTTAGATCAAAGCCGAAAGAAGCCAAGTTTAGTTGTTAATCTCGCTTCAAACGTTGAGCCAATTCGTTTCAACCTAACCCTAACTCGATACGAATATCTGAGCAGAGTTGCTGAAGGTGCTCTTCCAAGTAGCTTTTCACAGGAGTGCTACGAAGATGTCCTCGCCTTCAAAACCCAAGTATTTAAGCAGCTTGCAGTCCGACGGTCTTTAGATAACGAGGATGAGGATGGGGAAGAGGCGATCAATATTCGGCTGCTAGAAATGAATAGTGCTGGTATCGCAAGTGAACGAACGCTTGAGGTTTACTTCTAATGCTTAAAATTCTCCCACGCCCTCAACAGATCGAGCAGTCTCAACTCAATATGTGGGTTGACGAGTCCATCTGGGGTCATCGGCTGTACGATGAGCAAACCCCCTGGCTTTGCATTCTGGAAATGCTCTGCATTACGCAATCAGAAGCAAGCAACGGACGGGCTTTTGTGGAGAGCAAGCTGAACGACCTTAGATACGAAATCTATCCGCGCCTCTATCTCCGTAATATCTTATTCAACAACCCTCACATTGAGGCGATCGCCACAGAAGGGTTAGATGACAATAAGCGATGGCAGATGTGGATGGATGCGATTGCTAGTAACGTGGGTGGGCTAGCTTCACCTGACTTTAGCTACCTGAAATCCCGCTTTGAATCCTTCAAGGACTTTGCAGAAATCGTCAAGTTTCTTCAATCAAGTGCCATTGAGGGCGATAGTAACAAACGATGGAGTTCTAAATTCGTTTTTCCATACGGTCCTGACTGCCTATATGAAGACTTACGAGTAACGGACGACAAAGTAAGCAACGATCGTCGCTTCTTTGGGAGAACGGGCGAACTTTTATATCTGATGCTGTGCCGGAGCAGTCGGGGCGAGGAAATTCTTTCCCGTCTGGAAAGTACCGGAATAATTTCCCGCAACTACTCCAGTGAGTATCGAGGTTCCAAGTGGAATCAGCTAGTCCTTGCTCTTCAATCTCCTGCGGATCGGAGCGCACCCAGAACTAGTGGCAGCCCACCCTATCTTCCCTATGAGAAGCTGCCCGAATATGAACAACTAGCTGACGACTGGCTCAATGTTTTACAGTGTGACCTACCCGACTACGACTCCCTGCCTCATATCGTCACCATTACTGGGTTACACCTGATTATCTATCTGTTAAGCCGCGCCAAGGCGACATTGGGTGAGTCTACCCCACCACAGTTTGTGCTAGAGATTGTCGCACCTAAGAAAACAACAGTGCGTGAGTTGGCTTCTGACGAATTTCAGAAGAACAATGATCTGCCTGAACGAGCAGTAGAATATACCATTTGTAGCATCGCTGATTCACCAGAGTGGCAGGCTTGCCTCAACTCCGACACCCCTATTGAAGATGCGATCGATTTGCTACAAGAGCGTTTTGCCTGGCCTGCAAAAGACGAGGATTCAGATGGTTCAGGTTCACCAGCAGATCTTTTAAGTTCGCTACGAGAGAGGGCAGTCAAACGGCATCAGCAACACCTCGGCAAGTTTCATGGAACTTGGTCACGCGAAATCGGATTGTCGTCCAGTCGGGGCAGCCGTCGGACTCGTTATGCCCCGACTGATTCCTTACTGAGGACGTTGGTACTCGCTTCTGTACCAACTCGTATGGAGTTTCAGGAGTTTTTGGCGAAACTGCACCAGAAATATGGGTTTATTATTGGCGATCGCCAAGCTACAGATTTAATCAACTCCGGTGATGCGGATCGCGAAGATTTTGTAGCCAATGCCGAACGGCTTGAACGTCGCCTTGCCAGCATTGGGCTACTCAAACGCCTTTCCGATGCTTGTGCCTACGTTCAAAATCCATTTGCCTCGGAGGTGAGATAATGCAGACCATTGAACTGATTGGTCAAGTTGCGGCTGACTTCCTGAAACGCTCAATTCAAACCGACGAAACCAACGAGGGAATTGCACGGTTTCTGCTAAATCGGCTCACTGCTCATCAGGTTGCCGCTATCTGTCAAGCCATTCTCCAGGATTCGGAACTTGCCCCGCTCATCAAGATTCAAGTTCCACGAGATCTCGTGGCAGGCTTCGGCTTACCTGACGAAATTTTGACTGATGAACGCACCGTTCACCTGCGCCATTCAGACTGCGATCGCCCTGCGCTACTACTTGCTAACATCAGCGACGACCAAGCCCAATCTCTGAATGACATCACCTCTATTGGCGCTCAAGAACTGAAGGGACAGATTGAGTGCTGGATTAATCTGGCTGCAAAAGACCTAGCGATTCCTGCTGAGCAGATTGAACACTGGCGTAAAGCCTTAAATGGACTCCAGAAAGTTAGTACACCTAGTCTGGAAAATTTTGCGGAATACATTGTTCAAACGCGATCGCGCATCCTTGAAGAAAGCCTTCCAGTCATAGACGCACTTGGATGGGCACTGCCTGCCCTGCGGCTTCCCCGTGATTCTGGCTACTTTCGTGCCATCCCTGAAACTCAATTAGGACAAACCCAGCGCTGGGAGAAGCTATTTCAGCAAGCTTTTGCAAAACGTGCGTGTTTACTACTAAAGCAAACTCCTAGCCGTAAACCCATCGATGAGCAGGACCTTCAAACCGCCTTTGACAAGGTAAAGGATGACATTCCTGCGATCGCCCATCCTACTATTCATTCCTTTATTGGCAGTTCTGCTGGCTGGACTTCTGAAGCTGAAGCCCTTTCTAAGTTTGAGTGGGAATCGGATAATATCAACACGCTGTTTTCTGGGTTACAAGCTCAAAAGACAGACATTGCTTCTCTTACCCTGGATTTCTTTAATGATGAATATCCCAATACTCTAACGGAGTCAGAAACCCAGTACCTTAATGCTCTGAAAAAGCGCAATAAACGTGAGGCGCTAGACGAGGATCGGGAGTTTTATGACGCGCACCGTCAAGAACTTGAGGGCGATCGCAAACTCAAAGCAAAGTGGGATAAATTTGTCTACGGACAGCCGATCGAGTGTAAAGATTTTTTAATTGGTTTACTACAAGCCTTTGAGCGACTTTTTGACCAGGCGGAGACGGTTGCTAGCGTCAAATCCCTCAAAATTGAAACCCAGAAAAAAGCTTCCAAAAGCAAATGGTTGGAGCTCAATGCTGACGTGGGTCGGTATTTTTGTACTCGCTACCGAGGCATTGAACAACTGACTGCCCCTCACATTGAATGGGAAACTCACTGGCTGTTTAAGTACGATGCCCTGCTAAAAGAATCCCAGAAGAAGGCAAAGTACCGCGAGAACACTTCTATAGCAAGAGCTGCGACAGAAATCAAATTCTACGTCGAAATGCGGGATAGCACCCAGGCTCTAATTGCTAAGACGCAACTGGTCTGGCGGTGTAATCCAAATGCAATTGGAATGGAGTTGGGCAATGATCTAGAACGGCTACTTAAAGACTCCCCTTTCCAACTCTCTCAGGTATCAAGAGAGCTAGTCAGTAAAAAGGGGCGGTTGCAGGGGATTGCTCTGTCAGACGTTGGCACTCTGATGGCAGCCTATCGTCAAGACCGGGGTTCCTTGGTCAGTAAGTACGATTGCAAGAGCGACCTGGACAAAACCCTTCCCACCAAAATTGAACAAGCTGTCGCGGATGGTCGTCTCTCGCAGAATGCGGGTGAAGCAATCACCGCCGCCTGGAAAACTTTTGCAGAACGATACAGGGCAGCGATCGCCAGCTTCACAGATGAAGGGCAAGGGATTGCTAGTCCGGATCTGTTGCACCAGTATAGAGCCTATGGCAACCTACTCAAGACTGTTTTAGAACACGTCAAAGGCGATCTCAATCGCATTGACTTCTATCAACCCATCTTGCGCTTGGGCTGCATTCGAGTGGAGCGTGGTAAGCCTGCCGCCATCATCGCCCCCTGGCATCCACTACGATTAGCCTCCCTAGCTGTCAAAGCCCGTCAATTAGCAGGACTCCTTCGGTACATTATTTCTACGCCAGAGGTCAAATTTGGCGATTCTCGCCTATTCTTTGCTGATTTACGGAACGAACTCGACCACCCTTACTATCCCGAGGTCTGTGTTGGCTACCAGGGTCAGCAGCCCGAATTGCTCTCTGTGTCTGATATGGTCAACGATTACAGCCTGATGGAGCGCCCCACACGAGACGAGAGCGATCTCACGACCAACGAAAATCCGGCTGAAGCAGCCGATCGCTTATTAGGGATCATCCGCCGCTACGTGGAACTGCTGCCCCATGAGAAAACGAATCTGAGCGTTGTTCTATACCAAACTGACTCGATCAAGCTACCTCAGGCGATCGTTAACAAGCTGAGTGAAGAACTGCAAGACGATCGGGAAGAAGTTCGTTGTCAGGTTGTTCTGCGCCATCGGAATAGGCAAAAACTCGCTCAACTCTATGAGCAGATGTTGGAAAGCTCGGACGCTGATCCCAATGCGTTCCTTGCCAGTGAGGTTTCTCAAGACTTTATGGCAAGACTGCGAATCTCAGTCATGTCCAGCGATGTTCCTTCCACAACCCCCAGAGAAGGCAAATTTGCCGACATTGTGTTTCTGCAAGATGCAATCTCCCGGCAGGCAAAAGTGGTTTGGCAGCGTTCACCGTTTGACAGCAACACCGCTGAAATCTTAATCCATTCTCCTGCTCGTTGGGCACGGAAACGCCCATCTGATAAAGGCGAGCTTAAATCCACTGTTTATCTGACCTGTCCCAAGCAGACGGCAGTGGGTCAAGCCTACCTCGATATGGTACATAGCCTGATTCAGGGTGAAGATTGCTCTCCTGACCAGCACTTTTTACCTGCTCGTCAAATCTCCTTTCAGGAAGAAACGACAAAGACAGCTTTTGACGAAAGCCACCGTTTAGGAGAGTGGGTAGTCAATTACGATGATTTGCTGGAACGACGACAACTTGTTAACCAGGGCGTCAAGGTCATTCGCTATCAACAGAACCGTACTGATGAACGGAACTTCCTCGTCTCCTCGGACGCATCTCTGAATGTACTCAAGGTGCTGGTTAGAAAACGCTTGGAAGCCTTGAATTTAGGTTTAGAAAGTAACCGGATAGACAAACTGGTAGAACGCCTAATTAACGAAGCCAACGCCGTTTCTGGTGACATCGTGTTACGAGCCGCAAAATGTGGCAGATTTGCCAGCGAGCTAATGGGCGTTGTTCTCAGTAAAGCCTTAATCACAGCAGAGATAGGAGCGCAAAACCCAATTGGCTGGTACTTCCTAGATGACTACGCCTCCTGGTTAGGACAAAAAGAAGGTCAAATTGCTGACATCATGGCTATTTCACCGCAGCATGTGGACGGTGAGCCTGTTCTGAAAGTCATTATTTCTGAAGCAAAATACGTTGATGTAGCGGGCTTGGCTGATGCTCGCAAGACTTCACAGAACCAACTCCGGCAAACAGTCGATCGCATTGCCAATGCCCTCTTTATCAGTCCAGGTCGTCTTGATCGGGACCTCTGGCTATCTCGCCTCAGCGATCTTCTACTCGACGGCATCGAATTTAGTTCCGATAACAAACTGAACATTGAGCAATGGCGCGAACAAATCCGTTCAGGGACACTCCGGATTGACCTATCTGGTTACTCCCAAGTTTTTGTGTCGGGGACGAATGAGAGCAATGTGGAAGGGGAGCGATTGCCGATTCCTAAGGTGGAACGCTGCTTCCAAGAAGTGTTCAATCGAGAATCTGTCCGCAAACTGGTTCTGGCTTACGAAGCAGGACAACCACTCTTCCCAATACGTGAACAGATTGGCGACGACAAGCCCTGGACAGTCGCAAAAGCATTACAACCTGCGGATCGAGTCACATGGGTTTTAGAAATTGGGAAAGTAGACATAGCAGCGTCTCCTCTAACAAAACCTGCAAAAATTAATCCGTCTGAGAATCATGACAGTCCACTTCAGCCCCTATCTGACCAGCCAGTTGAACCTGAAACGACTGTCTCTCCGGGTGACTCACCTATTGAAAGCGTAGATAGTTGGGCGAGTCCAGCGTTGGTTTCTTGGTGGCAGCAGGGACAAGCACAAACCCGCCAAGGCGACGCAGCGGCAGAAAAATGGCTGGAGGAAGTGGCTGGAAAACTGCGGACGGCTCTATTGGGATATAACCTGCAAGCCAAAATTGAAGGTAAACGCCTGACTCCAAATGCAGCGATCGTCCGCTTCAAAGGCTCGGACAATTTAAAGTTGGATGACATCGAGAAGAAGCGATCGCAACTCCTGACCACTCACGCCCTGAATATTATTAGCGTTTATGGTCAGCCTGGTGAAATTGTGGTCACCGTTGCCCGCCCCCAGCGTCAAACGATTTCTTTACGGGAAGTGTGGGCAAAACGAAAAATCAATCGATCGCCTTCGGGTGTGAACCTTAGCTTTGTCATTGGGGTTAAAGAACTGGATGGTGAATTGCTTTACCTTAATCTAGGCAGTAGTTTCGAGAATTTAGAACAACACGCTCCACATACGCTGATTGCTGGAGCCACAGGCAGCGGTAAATCGGTTCTGTTGCAAAATCTCCTTCTTGATATTTGTGCAACGAACTCTCCCAAACTGGCAAGCATTTATCTAATCGATCCCAAAATGGGCGTTGATTATGCCAACATCAGCGACCTACATCATCTCAAAGAAGGAATCATTATTGACCAAGACCGTGCAATCGAGGTTTTAGAGCTTTTGGTCGAGGAAATGGACAACCGATACCGCAAGTTTCTTCCTCAGAAAGCGAAATCGTTGCAAGACTACAATAGTAAAGTGCCTGAGCAGGATAGGCTTCCGGTGCTATGGCTGGTTCACGATGAATTTGCTGAATGGATGCTGGTCGATGAATATAAAGCGGCTGTATCGGCGGCAGTACAACGTTTGGGGGTAAAGGCAAGAGCCGCAGGGATTTATCTTATCTTTGCTGCCCAGCGTCCTGATGCGAATGTCCTTCCGGTACAGCTTCGAGACAACTTAGGAAATCGTTTAATCCTGAGAGTCGAGAGCGTGGGCACTTCGGAAATTTCACTGGGTCAAAAAGGAGCAGAAGACCTTTTAGGTAAAGGACATCTAGCTGCCCGCCTAACTAACCAATCTGATCTCATTTACGCTCAGGTGCCATTCCTATCGGATGAGGAGATGGCTGCAATCGCCGAAATCATTAAACAGCAATGGCAAACCCTACAAGGACTTCCTAACCTATAATTTGGGGCATGAACGAGCGAGCAAGTACCCTCCCCAAGCCTATCTATCTGGACTATCACGCGACTACGCCTACAGATCCGCGAGTTGCCAGCATAGTACTGCGGCACATGACAGAAGAATTTGGGAATCCAAGTAGCATTGATCATGTTTTTGGTGATGAAGCAGAGAATGCTGTCTTCCAAGCGACTAAGCAAGTTTCTCAACTCATAGGATCTTTACCCAAGGAAGTCATCTTCACTTCTGGAGCAACCGAAAGTATTAATCTCGTCCTGCAAAACTCAGTCCTTACAGGTAAGATCTTCAAAGTAGCGATTCTTCCCACAGAACACAAAGCTGTTCTCGATACCTGCACAGTACTAAGTAAGAAGGGATTAGCTGAGATCACCTTTCTAAAGGTTGACTCCCAAGCACAACTGGACTTAGATCATCTCGATAAAATTTGCTCTGAAGGTATTGATCTACTCTCCGTCATGGCTGCCAATAATGAAGTCGGGACAATCTATCCTATTCAACAGGTTGGTGAAATTGCCCAACAATATGGGATCCCCTTTCTCTGTGACGGATCGCAGGCTGTGGGAAAGATCCCGATTAACTTTGAGGAATGGGGCATTACGTTTCTTGCCATTTCAGGTCACAAATTCTATGCTCCAAAAGGTGTGGGGGCGCTGGTTATCAAGCAAGGGCAGCGACTGGAACCACTCATGTATGGAGGTGGACATCAACGCGGGATCCGTCCTGGTACGCTCAATGTTCCAGGAATTGTTGGACTAGGGGAAGCCTGTTGTTTGCGCTCTTTGGAAATGACTGAGGATGAAGTTCGGATCTCATGTTTACGGGATCGGTTGCAAACTCTACTCCAAGAAGGGATCCCCAACTTAGTTGTCAATGGAGATGTGGACAATCGGCTAGCCGGGAATTTGCATATATCGATCCCAGGGATCCCAAACAGTGCGGTGATTGCGAGAGTCCGGCATCAGCTAGCCATCTCCACGGGATCCGCTTGTTCCAGTGGAGTTGAAGCCCCGTCTCATGTACTTACGGCTATGAACTTATCGCCCGAAGTAATCGAAGGAGCTTTGCGAATCGGATTAGGGAAATTCACAACAGATCAGGAAGTAGATCGGGCAGCGGAGATTCTCATTTCAGCCGTTCACCAGATCTTGAAAGCTCTCCATTCCTCATGATTGGGATATCCACTGTCGGATCCCATAAAAGCTAGGTTTTGGCAGATGGGATGGGGTGTCGGGGTGGAGCTTTTGCAAGAGCAAAAAATAGGGATCCCCTTCACTTGAGGAGCCCCAATCCATCTATCCTAAGAGCCCAGGAGTTCTAGGGTTTGGGCTTCTGCCTCCTTGAGGTTGGCGGCATGATGGTGTGAGCATTGCACCATCCACCCTTAAATCATGGTGGAAGTCTTTTACCGATTGTATCATCTTGAGCTTGATACAAGTTTGATACAAGATTTCGAACGTGTAAACCCCGTTAGGAGTTGGAATTGGGTAGCTTTAGGTCTGGCAGCCTGAGGATAAACCAGGTCCATCCCGCTTGGCTGGTGACCCGAATCTGCCCCTGCAAATACTCCACCCATTGCTTTACCAACGCCAACCCTAGGCCACTTCCCTGTTGCGCCCAGGGATCCGCAGAGGGAACTCGGTAAAAGCGATCAAACAGACGGGGCAGCTCGGCAGCGGGAATCTGGGCTGTGTTTCCCACCCTGAATTCAAACCCCCCCGGCATGGGTTGGGCCTCGAGGCGAAGGGTTCCACCGGGTTGGGTAAACTTGCAGGCATTTTCCAGCAGTTCCTGCAAAATTTGGCTGAGGTGCTGCCGATGCGTATGAATTACGGCTGCAGGCGGTAGTTCGGCTATCTGCAGGGTTAAGTGTCGCGCCTGTGCCCGTTCCTGTACTCGGCCAAGTAGGCTCACCCAAAGACCGTTCAGATCGATGGCTGAGACGGAAGCCGCCAGTTCCTCGTTTTCTAGCCGTTGTAAATCCAGCAATTTGTCAATCAGATCGATCTCGGCGTGGCATTCCTCTAAGGCGATGCGGTGATATTGCTGTTGTTTCTCGTTCAAGGGTGTGCGACCCAAAAGTTGTAGGGCCAGCTCCACCTTGGTCAGGGGGGTGCGCAGCTCGTGCGACACGGTCGCCAGAAAGTCATCCTTGAGGCGGTGCAGGTGTTGCAGATCCTCCACCTGGCAGGCCAACTGGGCGGTGCGTTCTTTAACTTTCTCTTCTAGGGCCTGGTTCAGTTCCTGTAGGCGACGGCGGGCACGGCTGGCTTCGAGCAGATGACGAATGCGCCGCTTCAAAACTGGCCAATAAATGGGTTTGGGGATGTAGTCAGTGGCTCCTGCCGCAAAGGCCTTGGCCACGGAGGCTTCATCATCGAGGGCGGTTACCATCAAAATTGGCAGATCCGGATTTTGGGCATGCAGGCGGCGGCAACACTCAAACCCATCCAACTGCGGCATCACCGCATCCAGCAAGACCATGTCCGGCAGATGAGTGGCGAACGCCTCCAGACAGCTCTCCCCATCGCTGGCTTCGATCACCCTATAGCCTTCTTTGCCCATGACATGGCGGATCAACAACCGCTGGTTGGGGTCATCATCGCTGATTAACAGCAACGGTTGGGATTGGCCAGAGGGCGTCTTGTCTGCAATGGTGGAGGGTAGGTCAGGATCCCCATCCAAATCCGTGTGCAAGGGAGTTGAGGGATCCCTGGTTGCGGCGGCTGAGTCAGGGAAGCTATCCCCCTGCGGTGCCTCAGCGACCGGCAAAGAATCGAGTTCCGGTAGTTCAAGCGTCGGCATGGGGAGAGGAGTGGGGGGTGAGATAAGGTTCGGTAAGGGCAGCAAGGCTGAGGGCAACGCGCTGATATTCGACTTGTATTTGATTCAGCAACGACTGGGTGAGATTCCAGTCTATCGGTTCTGTTCGGGTCAGTGCCTCTATCTCCTGGCAGAGCTGGCTCAGCCCTTTCGCCCCCAAAGTACTGCTGCTGCCTTTGAAGCGGTGGGTCAATCGGAACAAGGCTTGCGGATCCCGTTCGCTAAGGGCTTTTTGCAGGGATCCCAGCTGGGTCTGTCCCTCTTGCAAGTAGATGCTGATCATCTCCTGGAGAACCGCTTGATCCTCTGGGCCAATCACTGCTCTCAGGGCATTGAATGTGGCTGCATCAATCGCATCTGGCGTATCTTCTGCTGGGACTGTAGATAGGACTGTTGAGCCAGATCTGAACAAGGAGGGCTGAGGAACGGATCCCTGGAGAACGCGCAATAGAGGGGCACGCTCTAGGGGTTTGGTCAGGTAATCATCCACCCCGGCAGCTTCTGCGGCTTCGCGGCTTTCTGCTAGCACATTGGCGGTGAGGGCAACGATACGGGGTTGGCGCTCTGGGGACAGTTCGGCACGAATCCGGCGGGTGGCTGAGATGCCATTCAACTCCGGCATTTGCATATCCATCAGCACCAGATCGTAGGGGCGCAGGTACAGAGCCTAGACGGCTTCTAAGCCATTGGCAACAATGTCCGGTCGGTAACCCAGTCGCTCCAACGTCAGGCGAGTTACTTTTTGGTTGATGGGGTTGTCTTCCGCCACCAAAATCCGCAGCGGATAGTGTTGGGCCATTTCCACATCCCAGTTGGAGCCAGTGGAGCGGGTGTGCCCATGGGCGGATTCTCCATCCCGGTCACGGCCCAAGATTTGCTGCACCAGGTTGCGCAATTGCGAGGCTTTCACCGGCTTGGTCAAGCAGGCGGAGATGGCGGGGTGTTGGGTGAGGGAATGTTGGTCGCGGGAGGTAAGCAAAATCAGGGACAGTTGCGGATCCCCCGCTTTCAGGGCAGCAGCCAAAGTCAGTCCATCCATATCCGGCATGTGGTAGTCGAGGATGGCCAGATCGAAGGGATGGTTTTCTAGGGTGAGGGCGGCGGCGGCTGAGGCACAGGCGACCACCTCCATGCCCCAGGCTTTCGCCTGGAGGGTTAAAATCTGACGATGGGTGGCGTTATCATCCACCACCAACACCTGTTTGCCCGTCAGGTTCAGTTGCGGTTGGGGTAAAGGGGTAGTGGACACCTCAAAGGATAGGCGAAAACGGAAGCTGGATCCCTCGCCCGGTTGACTGACGACCGTGATCTCACCCCCCATGAGCTGACAGAGCCGTTGGCTGATGGCCAAGCCCAGTCCTGTGCCGCCAAACTGCCGACTGATGGAGCCATCCACCTGGCTGAAGGGCTTGAAGAGCCGATGCAGTTTTTCGGGGGGAATGCCAATGCCGGTATCTCGCACCTGGAAACACAGCTCTTGCCGATGGGCCTCGGGATCCCAGTGGCCGGACTGGATGGTGAGCACCACTTCTCCGGCGGGGGTGAACTTAATGGCATTGCTGAGCAGGTTGGCCAGGATTTGGCGCAAACGGGCTGAGTCGCCGATCAGGGTATCGGGCAGGGTGGGATCGACTAGGGCGGCCAGTTCGATGGCTTTGTCTCGCGCTTGAATCGCCATCAGATCCAGGAGATCTTCCACCAGTTGCCGCAGTGAGAAGGGGTTTTCCTCCAGCTCTAGGCGCTCCGACTCGATTTTGGACAGATCAAGGATGTCGTTGATCAGGCTGAGCAGTACCTCACCGCCGTGGCGAATCGTTTGCACGAAGTCCCGCTGTTGCTCGTTCAGCTCTGTATCCAGCAGCAGACCCGTCATGCCGATCACCGCATTCATGGGGGTGCGGATCTCGTGGCTCATGGTGGCCAAAAATTCGCTCTTGGCTCGGTTCGCCGCTTCGGCGGCTTCGGCCATTTGCTGGGCCAACCGTGTGGAAGCTTGCAGCTGAGCTTGCGCTTCGCGGATAAAGGCTTCATTGCGCTGCTTTAGGTGGGCATTGACAAAAAGCTCCGCCAAAATTTGCAGCAGGGTAATATCACCGGCTTGCCATTGGCGCTGTTGGCGCACAGCATCAAACCCGACAAAGCCCAGGCAAGTTTGCTCAAAGTAAAGGGGAATGGCGAGTAGGGACCGGATCCCTTGCGGTTCCAGAACTTGCCGTAAGGGATCCATTGGGGGAAGGGCAAACAGATCCGGCAGAATATAGGGCTCCCCATGCCGATGACGGTCGAGAAACTGGGATACTACTTCTAGGGGAACAGCCTGTAAGTGCTCGATTTGCGGCTCAATCCCCACCTGGCACCACTCGTGGGTATTGCAGGTGATCCCTTGCTCGAAGTCGTAGGTGAACAAATAGGCCCGATCCACCCCGACAAATTGCCCCACTTCCTGGAGAGCTTGCTGAATACGCTCGTCCAGCGCCGCCTCCGAGGCATTAATAAACTGCATCGAAAGATCGATCAACAGCCGCTCCAGGCGGGAACGGTAATCCAGCTCATCTTGGGCCAATTTGCGCTCGTTGACACTCCCCCGGTTAGAAACCGGGGGATTCTCCCTTCTAGCCCCTTGCAACCTTAGACTGCAAGGTATTCATGGAGTTCAGGGGATTGCCAACTACCCCATCCCCTGAGCCGACCCTACCTATTACGGGCAGGGCTTCTTTTAGACTCAAGGGACACGAAAACCCGTCCCACTGGGCTAGGTTCATTGCGGCATTCCAGTCGGCATCACAGCAATACCCGTCCTGCCCAGTGAACAGATGCCCACTCCTTTTCCCAATGGCCTCCGGCCCTGCGGAGCAGATCAATCCTGTCCTGTGGTCGGTTTTGGATGTGTAGGCAGCAGGGCGCTTGTGTAGAGTTCTACCTGCCATCTCCAGCTTGTAGGCAACCTTCCACTCCAGGTCGTAGTACGACCAGGTATGGCGCGATTTCCCGGCATCCGAACGCGCCTTCTGGCTCTGTCTGGATTGGCGGATACCTGAGAGGTCTTCCATCCACACATCTGCATTTACCGCATTGGCAAACCGCACAATGCGACGGCTAACGGTGTGGTTGACCGCCCTCATCCAACGGGCTTCTTTGCGCTCCAGTCGCTTGAGTGCTCGGTATTTACCCGCCTGTTGCAACTGGGCACGACGCTTCTGGAAACGACGACGACGATAGGCTACCTCTCCACCCCCAAAAAACACCGCCCGACCCCAACGGGTGGCCGCCACTGCCAAACGGTTCTGCCCCCGGTCAACACCCAGTCGCTCCGTACTCTTCACTTCGGGAACTTCCCAAGTGATAGATACAACCGCGTACCAACAGCCCCGTAGCTTCATGAGTTTCAAGGTTCCCCGTTCACAATCCTGCTCGGCCAGGATGCGCTCAAGACGCTCGGCATAGTAGGAACTGCCAACCTCAAGGGGAACCCGCTTGTCACCCTGAATCGTGGGAAAACTCACCGAGTAGGTGCTACCTACTTTGTGCAGCTTCCAGTTTTGGTTGTTGACCTCTGGCCAGAACACTTTGAAGTGTTTGACCCGCTGGCCGGCTTTCCCCTTCAGGACACGAATCACCTGGTTGGAGAGGGCCGACTTGAGTGGTGTCACCACTTTGGCGGTTGTTAATGCTTTTCGTTCCTTCGGACTGATGCGGAGCAGTTCGTTTGCCAGTTCGGTTGTCGCACAAACCGTCTGGTCGAACATCTCTGCTTTGACCGCATCGCCCTCCGGGCGGTGCGGAGCACCATTGAGGTCAAGAAACTTGAGCTTGAGTGTGGTGGTGACCCGTTTCATGCAGACTATTGTATGTACTATTTCTGTTGCTGAATAAATTCAGCCTGTGCGCTCATATCCCCCGGTTGGAAACCGGGGGCTTTACGCTGCTTTTCGTAATATCCACTGCGGTGGAAACCAAGCGCGGGATCCCGCGCAGCAACATCGGCTGGACAAACACATCTTCCCAAAAGATCTGGCCATCCGCCCGCCGCGACCGCCACTCAAACCGCACCGCTCCCATTTGGCGCACCTGCTCTAGGTAGGGCAGCACATCCGCATAGCTGTAGGGGGAGGTATCGAAGATGTCGTAGGCTTGCAATTCCTCCAAGCTAGACAGCCCATAGGAGGCGATGGCACGCGGATTGGCATCGATGATCTCGGCGGTTTCGGCATCATGAATCATGATGGAAACGGCAGCATTGTCGAAGAGGGCGCGGAATTGTTGTTCGCTTTCTTGCAGGGCAAGTTCCGCCAGCTTTCTCTCCGTGACATCCATGGCCGTGCCAAAAATACGCACAACCGTTCCATCCACCTGTTCCGCTTGGCTACGGGCGCTCAGGTAGCGAACTTCTCCGTCGGCACGCAGAATGCGGAAGTCACAGCTTTGCGGGATCCCTTGTTCAAGGGTGGCCTGCACATACTTCAGCCAGAGTTGGCGATCTTCGGGGTAAATTTGCTCTAGGTGCTCTGCAAAGCTGGGGGGCGGCTGTTCTGGTGACAACCCAAACAGGTGAAAAATTTCTTCTGACCAGGTGATCTGCTGGCTAGCCACCTCATAAGACCAGTTGCCCAGTTTGGCAATCCGTTGGGCCTGTCTCAGTTGCTTGGTTTTCTCCCAGAGAGACTGCTCGGCGATCACCCGATCCGTGATATCCCGCACGATCACCATCACCTCATGCTCATTGAGAGGAACAACACGGGCTTCTTCGTGGCGCAATTCCCCTTCTGTGACCTCAATGCTGTATTCGTAGATTTGCCGCTCCTGGGTGGAAAGGGCCAACTGAATAAACAGCATCCGTTGATCCGCTAAGTCGGGGGGCAGGATGGTATAGATGGACTGGTGCAGAGCCTCCTGGAGGGTGCCGCGCAAACGAATATCTCCACCGGAAATAAAGTTCAAACAGGTGCCCTGTGCGTCGAAGCGCATGATTAGATCGGGAATGGCCTGCAAAATGGCCCGCTGTGTATTTTCAATTTCCTTCAGGGCTAGCTCCGCTTGTTTACGCTCGGTGATATCTCGCACCAAGACGTAAACCTTATCGGTTCCCTGGGGTACCACACAGGCTTCGCGGTACTGTGGGATCCCTTCTAGAAACTCCGTCTTGTATTCCCAATACTGGATCTGCTGGGTATCTAGAGCCTGGTTAATCAGCGCTTGGTACTGCTCTACATCCGCCGCTGGAAAGAGTTCCTGTCCATACCGACCTACATAGGCCTCGGCGGGATAGTGAGTGGGGAACCCGTGTGGCGCTTTACAACTGAGAATGTATCCGGCACGGGTCACCTCCAGAATCATGTCCGGGATGGCTTCGTAAAGGGCGCGGTAGCGAAGCTCGCTTTCCCGCAGCGCCTGTTCTGACCTGACCCGATCGGTCATGTCCCGTACAATGATCAGGGCTTCATCGGGGCCACTGGGGACAATGCGCACCTCTTGGTACTGCACCCTGTCACCAAGCGGGATCTGCTGCTCGTAGAGTTGCAACTGGCCGGTATTGAGGGCAGCTTGGATCCCATCCCACTGCTTTTGGGCCACCTCCTGCGGCAAGTAGGTGAAGATTGTTTTCCCGATCGGATCCACATCGCTGGGCACTAGGTCGTTAAAGACGGTGGTGTGGGAATAACTGAGGTAAACCCCCTCTCGACTGACGCGAGCCATCAAGTCGGGAATGACCTCCCACATGGCCTGGTACTGGGCCTGTCGCTCTTGCAGCAGTGCTTCCTGGTGCTTGCGCTCGCTAATATCGCGGCTGGTGATCAAAATGCCATCCCCGATCGGCACCACCTGATGATGTAGCCAGTTGGCCACCAAGCCCGGCTGTCCAGAAATGGGAAATTCTTCTTCCAGGCTGGTTTGGGTTTCCACCACCTGTTTGTACTTCTCGAAGAACCCGCCCGAGCGGTTGATCGGCAGCAGCTCGCACAGGCGTTGGCCGAGGATCGCCTCGCGCGGGAGGGAGACCAGTTCCGCCCCTTTCGAGTTCAAATCCACAAAAACAAAATCCAGGATCTCTTGGCTGAGGGGATCCCGTACCGCATCCAACAGATAAATGGCATCCAAGCTGGCTTCAATCGCAGCCCGGAAGCGGGTGTCAAGACTTGAAACAGTACCTGTTGCTTTGTCTGTTGTTGTTTTGAAAACAAGAAAGCGTTGCCGCCCCCACAGGCCCAGATTAACCAGCAGCAGCAGCCCAAAGGCAGCCCAACCCCAGCCAGCAGTTTCCCAACAGACATCCAAACTGGCCAATGACAAAGGGGCAGGGATCCCAAAGTTTCCCATGCCCAGGGTTGCCAGTGCTACCCAAGCCCACCTGTGCATACTGTAAAAAGTCAGACCAGCCAACGGAGCCGCTTGACCCTACTTTAGCTAGCTTGCCTACGGAAATAGCCTCAGTATGGCCCAGCTTGATCTTAGCGAGTGACTTTATCGGGGCGTGTTCTTTTTTACAAAGAGCTGAGGATGGCCCACCTTCGAGTCGGGATGGGCTTGGTTCCTGGCTAGGTTGTGGGGGCAGGCTCGGGTTGTGAGGGCCGGGATCCTTGTCGCCAGCGGAAATAAAGTTTTTCCATCTCCACCCAAACCATGATCAGGCTGCTGAAGCCCATGCAGATCCAAAGTTCATCGCGGGTCAAGGCTTCGGTGCCAAAGAAATTTCGCAGGAAGGGCACATAAAGAAGGGCAAATTGAAGGAGAAGGGTAGCCAACACCGCCCAAAACAGGTAGGGATTGGAAAAAGGATTGGTTTCAACGATCAGCTTGTTGTTGGAGCGCACCGCAACCGCATGACCCATCTGAGCAACGCACAAGGTTGTGAATACCATCGTGCGCCAATGGAGGGTATAATTCTCCACAATGAGCATCATGATGATTGTGGTGATGGCAAAGAAGACCCCGATGCGCACCATATAAGCCCCCAGGCCCTGGGCGAAAATGCTCTCCTTAGGGCTAAAGGGGGGTTTATCCATCACCCCCGGTTCAGCCGGTTCCATGGCCAAAGCCAAAGCAGGTAAACCATCGGTGACGAGGTTCATCCACAAAATTTGCAGTGGGGTCAAAGGCACAGCCCCAAGACCCAAAATTGGCGCGGCTGCCACCGTTAATACCTCACCGATGTTGCTGCCCAAAATATATTTCACAAAGCGACGGATATTGCTGTAGACCACTCGTCCCTCTTCAATGGCGGCAACGATGGTGGCGAAATTGTCATCCAGCAAGACCATATCGCTGGCTTCTTTGCTCACGTCGGTGCCCGTAATACCCATGGCAATGCCGATATCCGCCTGACGCAGAGCCGGGGCATCATTCACCCCATCGCCGGTCATGGCTACAAACTGGTTCTGTTTTTGCAGCGCCTGTACAATGCGCAGTTTGTGTTCGGGGGCAACACGGGCATACACATTGACGGTGCGTACGGTTTCCAGCAGCTCATCGGCACTCATGCGGGAGAGGGCACGCCCTTCCACCGCTCGGTCGTCTGGCCCGATAATGCCCAGGTCACGGGCAATGGCGACAGCCGTCAGTTGATGGTCACCGGTGATCATCAGGGTGCGGATCCCAGCCGCTTGGCAGCGAGCCACCGCTTCTCGTGCTTCCGGTCGTGGGGCATCGTGCATTCCCACCAATCCGAGCCAGATCAGGTTTTGTTCTACTTCCTCTAGGTTGCTTGGGATCCATTCCAACTCTAGGGTGGCCACTCCCAAAACCCGTGTGCCCTGAGCTGCCATTTGGTCGTTGGTGTTGAGAATATCCTGGCGAACCTCTTCCGAAAGCCAACGCCAACCCTCGGCGTTCTGAATGCGATCACACCGCTCCAGCACCAGTTCCGGGGATCCCTTAACGTAAACGCGGAAGCCACCTTTCTCCTGAATGACCACGCTCATGCGCTTGCGCTCGGAGCTGAAGGGCAACTCCTGTACCCGTGGGCATTGCTCTTGTAGAGAGGCTTTTTGCAGATTGGCTTTGGCCGCCGCCACCAGTAAGGCTGCTTCCGTCGGATCCCCCAAGATCGACCAGGTGGGTGAGGGAGGTTGGGATGAGACGGCAGAACGGGGATTGCGCACCCCAGCCGGCTGGATGTTGGCCTGCAACAAGGCATCATTACAGAACACGGTTGCCCGCAACACCGCCAACAAATCCGGGGCTCCCTGCGGATCCACCGGTTCTCCCCTGCAGTAAAAGGATCCCTGCGGAATGTAGCCTGTGCCGGTCAGGTGGTAGTGATGGGAGGCCGTGACAATCTCGGTGACCACCATCTTGTTTTCCGTGAGGGTGCCGGTTTTGTCGGAGCAAATCGTGGTGACGGATCCCAGGGTTTCTACAGCTGGCAAGCGCCGGATCAGGGCATTCCGCCGCACCATGCGTTGGGTGCCAATCGCTAGGGTGACGGTGATCACTGCCGGCAACCCCTCCGGTACCACCGCCACCGCCATACTCAAGGAGGTTTCCAGCAGGGAAGTAAAGGGGGCCATATTCCCCGCCTGCAACAAACCCACCACCACCACCACCGCCACTAGGGCTAAGGAACCGAATACCAGCACATTCCCCAGTTGGTTCATGCGCCGTTGCAGAGGGGTGGGTTCGGTCTCCACCGATTGCAACAGAGTTGCTACTTTGCCCAACTCGGTGCGCATACCGGTACTGGTGACCAAGAGGATCCCGCGCCCCTGCAGCACCTCTGTACCCATAAAGGCCATGTTACGCCGCTCCCCCAGCTCGGTGTCTGCCGGGAGCACACAGTCCGCCTGCTTAACCACCGCCACCGCCTCACCAGTCAAGGCAGCTTCGCGCACCTGCAAATTGACGGCTTCCGCCAACCGTCCATCCGCCGGGATCTGTACCCCAGCCTCTAGGAGCACTCGATCTCCTGGCACCAACTTGCTGGCAGGAATCTCTTGCCACAACCCGTCTCGCTCTACCCGTACACTGGGGGAAGCCAGTTTTTTCAGGGCCGCCAGTGCTTTTTCCGCCCGACTTTCCTGCAGGTAACCCAGGCCGCCATTTAACCCGACAATCAGCAGAATGGCCAGGGCATCTTTCGGAAATTCTCCCTCTTCTATGGCCAAAGCCGCTGAAACCGCCGCCACCGCAATCAGCATCAGCAGCATGATGTTACTGAATTGGTCAAGCAATACCTGCCAGCGACTGCGGCCAGAGGTGGCAATCAACTCATTGGGGCCGTACTCCTGCTGTCGTTGGAGCACCTGCTGAGTGGTTAGGCCGCGATCGGGATCCGTTTGCAGCTTCTGAGCGGTGGCGGCCAGGGTGAGGGTATGCCAAGCAGGAGCAGAAGAAACAGGGGATCCAGCAGCAGGGATCATCATGGCCACTCAAGGGTTCTTGCCAAATTGTACGCTAGCTTACGGATCCCTCTCCAGTTGCAAGGTTGAGCAGCAGCCCCCCAGCGTCTTCGCAAAACTCTTCGCTGCTGCCGGGGGAAGACCTAGGTGTGACTGCTTACCAGGGGATCCCGTCTACAGGGTACTCAACACCTGCCGCGCTGCCGCCAAGGTCTGCTCCACATCCGCCTCCGTATGGGCTAGGGAGGTAAAGCCTGCCTCAAATTGAGAAGGAGCCAGGTAGATCCCCTGCTCCAACATGCCGCGATGGAAGCGGGCAAACTTTTGCAGATCCGAGGTTTTGGCCTCTTCATAATTGCGAACGGGCCCGGCGGTGAAAAACAGGCCAAACATGCCCGGCAAATAGCCCCCACAGGCGGCATGCCCAGTTTCTTGGGCCACCTGTAATAATCCATTGGCCAGCTTTTCAGTGATCCGTTCCAAGTACTCGTAGGTGCCGGGACGACGCAGAATTTGCAGCGTCTGGATCCCTGCCGTCATGGCCAAGGGATTGCCCGATAGGGTCCCTGCTTGATACATCGGCCCTGCTGGAGCCACCCACTCCATAATCTCCCGCCGACCGCCATAGGCCCCCACCGGCAAGCCACCGCCAATCACTTTCCCTAGGGTGGTTAAATCGGGGGTCACCCCCAGCTTGGCCTGAACACCGCCATAGCTGATGCGAAACCCGGTCATCACCTCATCAAACACCAGCAGCGCCCCGTACTGTTGAGTCAGGTCTCGTAAACCTTGTAAAAAGCCCGGCTGCGGCGGGATAAAGCCGGCATTGCCCACCACCGGCTCCAGGATCACGCCCGCAATCGAGTCAGGGTTTTGCTCAAATAGGGCCTTAACCGCTTCAAGATCGTTGTAGGGTGCGGTTAGGGTAGCACTGGTAACCGCTTTCGGTACCCCAGGGGAATCCGGCAGCCCCAGGGTAGCGACTCCGGATCCCGCTTTCACCAGAAACATATCCGCATGGCCGTGGTAGCAGCCTTCAAACTTGATCACCTTTTCCCGACCGGTGTAGGCTCGCATCAGGCGCAGCACCGCCATACAGGCTTCGGTACCCGAATTGACAAAGCGCACCATCTCCACGCTGGGCACTGCCTCGATCACCAGTTCCGCCAGTTGGTTTTCCAAAACACAGGGAGCGCCAAAACTGGTGCCTTTACTGAGGGCTTTTTGTAGCGCTTCAATCACCTCCGGGTGGGCATGGCCGACAATGGCAGGCCCCCAGCTCCCGATGTAGTCGATGTATCGATTGCCGTCTACATCCCAGGCATAGGCCCCTGAGACGCGGTCGAAAACAACGGGATCCCCACCCACCGACTTAAAGGCCCGCACCGGTGAACTGACCCCGCCCGGCATCAAGGTTTTGGCCTGGGCAAAAATTTGCTTGGATTGGGTGGTGTTAAAGGAGGTGGGGTGAAGGGTGCTGGTCATAACGGACTCAATGCGACGCATTACTCAGGCTAGCAGGCAACAGAACGCACAAGTAGGTTGCTCCCCCTGCAAGAGAAACCTTTAATAATCTGCAACTTTTTGCCTCTGGCGGCTGGGCAGCAGGGCTTCTACTTGGTTGAGCAGCTCGTATTCCAGGCAGGGCTTGGTCAGGTAAGCATTGGCCCCCAGTTGCATGGCCAGACGACGGTGCTTTTGGCCGCTGCGGGAGGTGAGCATGACCACCGGGATCCCGGCCAAGTGGGAGACTTTGCGCCGTTGATTCAGAAACTCGAAGCCATTCATGCGTGGCATTTCCACATCACAGAGGATCAAATCGGCGGGCTGCTGCTGTTCCAGTTGAGCTAGGGCCTCCTGTCCATCTCGGGCTTGGACCACCTCGTAGCCGGCACGCTCCAACTGTCGGGCCAGCGTTTGCCGTAACTTAGATACGTTTGAGTGCAAGTCAATGCTGTGCAAGAGTGGGAAGGCTGGCGCAGATTCAGATTATTCATGAGGGAAATTTTGTCCTGAAGAGAGGGTTTATGGAGGGTGTGCGGATCCCGTTCTTTCAAGTCGATGCTTTCACCCAGAAGCCCTTTGCGGGCAATCCAGCCGCCGTTTGTTTGCTCACAAAAGAGGGGTTGGCGGAGCCGCTCCTGCAGCAGATTGCCGCCGAGAATAATCTTTCGGAAACTGCCTTTTTGCTGCCCCAGGGATCCCAAGGCACCACTCTCCACTACGAACTGCGCTGGTTTACCCCGACCACAGAAGTGGATCTGTGCGGTCATGCTACCTTGGCCAGTGCCCATGTGCTGTTTACCCAAGTGGATCCGCAGGCGGAGGTGGTCGAGTTTTCTACCCGCAGTGGTCTGTTGCGGGTGCGGCGCCAAGGGGAGCGTTTGGTGATGGACTTTCCCGCCCAAGCCTTGGAGCCATGGCCGGAAGCACTGGAGAGGGTGTCAGCAGCGTTGGGGGTTAGGCCTCTGGAGTTGTATCAAGGGGGACTAGGGTTGGCGGTCTTGGCCTCTGCCCAGCAAGTGCAGCAGCTGCAGCCGAATATGGCCGAGATCAAGGCCCTGGCCAGCACAGGGTTGATCGTCACCGCTCCCGCAGAGGAGTTAGATGGAGAGGAGCTGGATTTTGTCTCTCGCTTTTTCGCCCCACAACTGGGGATCCCGGAGGATCCGGTGACAGGAGCAGCCCATTGCCTGCTCATACCCTACTGGGCCAAACGGCTGGGCCAATCTGAACTGACGGCCCGCCAAGTTTCTGCGCGTGGGGGTGAGTTGTTTTGTCGAGATCTCGGATCTCGTGTGGAAATCGCTGGATATGCCGTGCTGGTGATTGTGGGAGAGCTTTTGCTGAACTAGCAGAAGATGAAGGGAAAAAGCACCCCAGAAGGCTCTAGGGTGCTGCTTATAATCGATGCGGTTGGATGCGATTGATACAAGGTGAACCCAAGGGGTGAGGGGGAGGTGGATTGAGGATCCCTTAGCCAAGAATCTCCGCCGCTTGGATCAGCTCCACCTGCTTCTTCTTCAGCACCAGCACCACCTGAGCGATGAACACTGCCGCCAGGAAGGCCAGGAGCCACTTCACCCGATCCGGGCTTTGTAGCACCAGATCCCGCTCCACTTGTCCGAAGCCACCCACATTGGGGTTGTTGGTAACGGGATCCCCTTCCTTCACACTGTCGCCAAGGTTGATTATTAGGTCTGGGCCCGGTGGTAATACCAGGTTTTGGATCCCGTTTTCCGTCTCGAAGCTGAGCACTCGGGTGCCCGGCAGCTCGTATTCAGGGGGAACCAAACTGGCCAAATCAGCCGGTAAATCACTGATATCCGACTCGATTAAAGCAACACTGACCAAGCGGCCTGTGGCTGGAGCGCGGAAGACGTTGTTGTTGCTGAGGCTGCCATCGGGGTTGAGCTGGCCGCGTCCCCGATTCGCTCCCACAAACACCTTGTATTTCATGAAGGCCACCGAGGGATCCTCAGCCGGATCGGGGGCAACCACGGGGAAGACAATTTCTTGATGCTCCTCTCCCGCCAGTGGCCCCACCAAAAGGATGTGAGGCTTCTCATCGCTATAGGGAGTAATGTAGGTTTCGGCAGTTTCTTCCCGCTGCGCTTCGGTCATTTCCTCTTCGGTGGCGAGGCGGAAGCCTTCCGGCAACACCACCACCGCCCCCACGTTTAATCCTCCCTTACTGCCATCAGCTAGCAGCTGCTGTTTACTGAGGTCGTAAGGGATCCCGACTTTGATATCGAACACCTGACCGGGAGTCACCGCCTGCGGTACCTCAGCGCGGGTGGGCATGGCATTCAGGTGGCAGTTGGCGCAAACAATCTTTCCGGTCGCTTCACGGGGGTTGTCGTAGGCCATTTGGGCGTAGTAGGGGAAGGCTGCCGCCGGACGAGTTCCCATCCCTAATAGCAGCAGCAACGCACACAGGGCCAAGCAAATTCGCTTCATATCTCGGCTCAGACTTTCAAAAGGGTTCGCATCAGCGGAGTGCAACTGGGTCGTTAAGTTGAGTTACAGCTTTTGCCGCTGTTCTCAGCTCAGGTCAACCGGCCTTAGGCATCACGGAAGTCGGCTTCTTTCCAGGGGCTAAAGCGAACATTGTCGCCTTCCACGGTGGCACTAACCAGCTCCAGAGAGCGGGGTGCTGGCCCCCGTACCACCTTGCCGTTGGCCGCATACTGGGATCCATGGCAGGGACACTTAAATAGGTTTTCCCCCACATTCCAGGGCACCACACAGCCGAGGTGGGTACAAACGGCATTGAGGCCATAGTTGGCTATAGCACCGTCATTGATCACGATGTAGGTGGGATCCCCTTTCAAACCTTGGGCCAACACCCGGTCGGTGCTGGCATGAGTGGCCAGCAGCTCGCTGACACGGATCGGTTTACCAAGGGCATCCTGGGCCAACAGCCCCTCACCGCCTCCCCCGGAAGAAGGCGGAATGAAATACTTCACCACCGGGTAGAGGGCACCCAGCACCACAACCCCCACAGAGCCACTCAGGAGGGCATTCATAAAGACACGTCGGCCCATGGGGGGCGCTTCAAAGTTGCGAACGGCTTCCGTCATAATGGCGAGTGCAGACCTGAGATTGTCTTAATGTTCGTTGATAAACGAGTTCATCCTAACTGACCCCTCCCACCAATATCGTTAAGAAATACAACAGCTCTCCCGCGGGGAGTGTGCAGACAATGGGCCAAACCTGATGACGGGATCCGACTTTCAAGCTTTGCTCCAGGAGAAATGGGGCCATTCCTACGATGTGCAACTGCGGCGCGTCAACCAAAAGGTGGTGCTGCTGGTGATGTGGCGCTACCTAGAGCAACCGTCTTTTCCGATGAGCGAAGCTGAGTATCTTGCCCATTTGCAGGACATTGTTGCTCACTTGCAAGCTTGGGGAGTATGGGAAGCGGTTCAAAGGGAAATCAAAGCCACCCGCCAAAAACCCCGCATGGGCAAAGCGGTAACCATCCCGCTTGACTTGGCTGGGATGGGGGAACGGGCCTCGGAGTGGCTGCTGTGATGCTTCTTATTCCTCAACTCCTGCAACCTTGACCAAACCGGCTCCGATGGCATCCAAAAACTGGCGGGCGGTGCGACCGGAAAAGCCGTTTTGCTGCTGTGCCCAGATCAAAGCTTGGCGGCGCAGGGCTTTGGGATCATAGGTAAGAGCCCGTTGGTTGGCCAAGTGCTCAATTGTGGCCAGGTAATCGGCTTGGGTGAAGGGGGTGAAGGTGAGGGTGAGGCCAAAGCGATCCCGCAGCGACAGTTTCTCCTGAACCGTATCCCAGGCGTGCACCTCTTGATCCTCAGGGTTGGGCCGATCCGGGAAGAACTCCCGAATCAAATGGCGGCGGTTGGTGGTGGCATAGAGGCGTACATTCGGCGGTTGCGCGGCAATATCCCCCTCCAACAGCACCTTGAGCTGCTTAAAGTCAGTCTCATCCGCCTCAAACGACAGATCATCCACAAACAAAATGAAGGGCAGCACCCGTGTGCGCAGATCCTGCAGAATCTCTGGCAAGTGGATCAGATCGGCCCGGTTTAGCTCCAACAGGCGCAACCCTTGCCCGCCATAGCGACTAAGCAGTGCCTTCACCAGGGATGATTTGCCCGTGCCGCGTGCCCCATACAGCAACACATGCAAGGCGGGATCCCCGCGCATCAGCGCTTCAGTATTGGCCGCTAGCTGCTGTTTTTGCCGCTCATTGCCGTAGATCCCATCCCAATCGGGCAAATCAGGGGTCGGGATCCCTTGCAACCCAATTCCTCCCCAGCGAAAAGCTCGGTATTGCCCACACAACCCCACTCCCACCTGCCGATAATGGGCGATCAACCCCTCTAGACTCAGCCCCCAATCGGGAAAGTGGCGCGGATCCCAGCCCGTTCCGACTTCCCCATCCGGCCAGTGGATCCCTAAGCCCAGCGCCTGCACCTGTTCCCAAATGGGCTCTTGGCTATCCGCCAGGGTTTGCAGGCACTTCAGGTCATGTCGAGCCGCCTGCATCAGGGGCGCCGGGATCCCCTGCGGTCGCAGGGCTGCCCGCGAAAAGGGGTTATCCGCCAGTCGGATTGCCTGAATCAGCCATTCCCGCCAGCTCAAGTTCTGCTCAGCCAGCAACTCAAACCACCGGCCATACGCCTGCAGACCCAGCAAGGGATCCCCTTCCGCCAACTGTTGAATCAGCGCCTGCCAAGCCAGCAGCATCGGATCCCGCAGGATGTCCCGAAACACCAGCAGTTCAGCTGCCGCCTCGGCAGCTTTTTCTAGAGGGGTCATGGTTCCTCTTCCGCAGAGGATCCGCGGGTAATATCCCGGCGCCCCAATTCGTACAGACCGCCACTAACACAGGCAATCAACCCACAAGATACCCCCCAGCTTTTGCCCAAAGACAGCTCCGTCAGCGCCACCACCAGGATGGATCCCAGCAGAAAAGGGGTGAGGCTAAGCAGCGAGGCCAAGGCCCCGGTGGGGTCAAACGGGATCCGCTGTTCCCAACTCGACTGCAACCGTCGATGCAACGGCGAAAAGCCCCACATTAACCCCAAGCACCACAGCGCCATACCTGCCCACAAAGAGGGGCGGATCATCTCCCAAGGCACCACCATCCCACCGGGCTCCATGCTCAAGCTCAACGCCAGAATGCTCTCCATCCTAGGCTAGCGGGGATCCGCCCATTCAGTGGCAGTAATGGTGGTACCGGGAAATTGGATCGGGTTGCCCAAACTCTGGATCTGGGCTTGCAAGGCGGGCAAAAGCTGCAAATCCAAAAGCGGTTCTTGCACAATCTCCGCCGGGATGAGATCTCGCTCCAGAGCAAAGTGAGCGGTATGTCCAGCCGCCGTGCCAATCGCCCATTCCACCGGATGTACCCGATAGGATCCACTGGCAATACGACTGGTGGCGATATTTTTATTACCCGCTAAGAGATTATCCACCCGCTGCGGGATCAGGGCCCGCAAAGGAATCTGGTAGGGATACGTGGGAGCCTGTGAGTCTTTGTTGTTGCTGGGGGGTAGCGAAAAATCCGGCAACAGGCAGTCGTGAAAATCAATCGGGTACTGACCAATGCCGACTGAGTCGTAAAAGATAAACGGGCGACCCCGGTTCAAATCGGATTCTCGCGTGGTGATATCCGACTCATAAATCGTGAACCCCTGCGGGTAAGCTTTGCTGGGTCGGCCAATAATGCGCCGCGATTCGCGGATGTAGGGATACTTAGAAAGGCCACTGGCGGATCCCATCGGGCTATCGGCTCCTTCCAGATAGCCATAGCGCAGGTAGTAGTCCTTCTGAAAGGTGGGATCCTCCTGTTGCAATAGAAAATCGGTGGTTCCTGCCACCAACCAGTAGAAAAAGCCTTTGGCGTGTTGTTCCCCCCGCAGCAGCGCTTCCGGTCGTAGCCCCCCCATCCAACCCCCGGGATCCAGTTGCCCGGAGGCTTGCAGTTGCGCATCGGTGAGGATGAGATTTTTCTCCGGCCCCGTTATCCGCCAATCGTTGCCCCAAGTCCAGTTTTGCATCGACTGATCCCCCACCCGGATCGCTTCTTCCCCAAAACCGGGTACCTGACCGAGAATGCGCCGGTAGGTAAAAATAAGGGGAAAACTAAAGCGGGGATGCTCATAGCTGTAGTAAGGGCCATGCAGCGGGTCATCGTAAAACTCCGGTCTCACCGGCAGCTGCGGCAGCGGCAACCGCTCCATGACAAAGGTATAGGTAAAGCCCTGGGTACAGTAGGGATCCACATAGGGCTTGGAGCTGGGTTCCCAACGGCTTTCTCCGTCCGTTCCTAAGCGGTAGGGCACCCGAGCTAGGGGCAGCAGCTCCCCCGTTTCCGTGGCATCGATCACCACCCAAGGCAGGGTTTGGCTCTGTCGTCCTACCGGGGGAACAAAGCGCAGGATCTCCTTGTCCCAATCTTCTGTCGGTTCTAGGCGATAAAAATCCAGCAGATAGCTGGAGAGATCCCCCCGTTGCTCCGGCTCGACACCGGCATGTTTGGGAATGTTACGGATCGCTTGCACGCTGCGAATTTGGTTATTGCGCAATTCCAGATCCTTGACCACCGTTTCGGTAAACAGCTGCAACTGCCCCGACTGCAGATACGGCTCCAACATCTGACGGATCACCCGGTGGCCCACCTGCGGTGAAAAACACAGCACACTCACCCAGCACTTACCCGGATTCGGATCCCCGCCATATTCCGCCCGTACCCGCTGGCGAAACTCGCTATATCCCCTCGGAAAAATATCATTCTCTCGCTGCAAAGGCCGCTCATCCAGAGCCGAGACCCCCTGGGCGCTCACCTGGCCACCGATCCAATCGGTGATCTCCGTCATGCACACCTGCCGGCCCAATTGCAGGGCATCGTAAGCCGCCGCCACTCCCCCCAGGCCACCCCCCGCAATGAAAATCTCACAGGTGACCGAGGTTTCTGGTACCGGTGCAGATGGGGTTTGGGCCATGCCTCTTCCCGAGCTGAGGATCCCTAACCCCAGCAACACCGCACCCCAGACTTTCCCGTTCATTACGCTTACCGCTCCACACCCCTAACGTTACTTAGGCTAGACGGATTTGGCACGGTAGAGGATCCCGAATGTTTTCTCCAGCCTCTGTAGCGGAAGGAGTCGATTGGAAATTCGTGAGTGCTCTGTCAGCCAAGCTTTCAGCTCAGCTAGGGATCCAAACTCCAGCAGGGCTTCACCCAGTAATTCGATCTGCTCCAGAGACAAACCGCGAATTTGGGCCTCCAGCTCTACATCCCAACGCTATGCCTACAGCACACTACGCGAATACCCTAGCTGTTGACACTCCCCCGGTTTCTAACCGGGGGATTCTCCCTTCTAGCCCCTTGCAACCTTAGACTGCAAGGTATTCATGGAGTTCAGGGGATTGCCAACTACCCCATCCCCTGAGCCGACCGTACCCATTACAGATACGGCTTCTTTTAG